>CP079964.1 GCA_019357535.2 Macrococcus sp. 19Msa1099 | reverse complement strand
AATATAGAAAAATGATAAAAGAAATTTCTCCGATTGATTTAACTGATTTGATGAAAATATCTTTGAAAAAAGTCGAAAATAATTTGCAAAAGCAAATTGATTTTTGGATTTACTGAACGAAAAAATTCATAAGAATTTTGAGTAAATTATCGCCCAAATTTTTGGGTGATTTTTTTGTTTTAGTTTTTTATTTTTCGTTAGAAAAATGGTAAGGGAGTTAAGAGGGAATTTTCCCTCTTACAAGCAAGCGCAGCGAGCGAGTGTAAAGAAATGCGTGAGCATTTTGTATACACTTGCACTGCTTGACCAAAATGAAAAATAGCGAAAGTAGCTAGTTTGAATTTGTGTTCTTAATTTGCAAATACTGAAAGTAAGTAGTTGCAAATTTTATGTTTTTAGTGAGCGAGAGAATGACGAAAGTAGTCAGTCAGAGCGATTAATTGCTTTATAAATTTTTGAGGAACTTTTATGCCGAGAAAACTTTTGGAGAGGAGAAGACCCCCCAGAACACACTTAGAGCCGTTCACGGCGATTTTGATAGCGACAGCTATCAAATCGACGGAACATGGGCTCTTGGGGGCCTGGGGGAGCGTCAGCGTGTCAGAGGCTCGCTCCAAAAGGAAATTGGAATAAATGCAAAAAGAATTGTCGAATTTGGTTCTTAGAAAATTGATCTAAAAATTTGGTTTTTAATTTTTGGGTCAATTTTGTTTTTGGGGCTTAATTTTTTGGAAATTTGGGAGAGTTGCTGGGGGGCTACTACGACACCCCCTATGACACCCCCTATGTAATCCATAATCCAGAAATCATATAAAACGTTGATATTACGGCGTTCAACGTGATTATAAAAAAACAAAAAAAGATTTTCTTTATATATATATGTACAAGTCTAGACAAAAGCAGAAAATATGGTTATCATAAAATTATTAATTTGAATGGGGAGATTACTATGGTAAGAGTAAAAGTTGGAATTACGTTAACTGAAGATACATTGGCTAGGTTAGAAGAAATTTGTAAAGAGATGGGGCTAAGTAAATCTCAAGCTTTATCTATGTTAGTTAATAAAGAATATTTAGCAAAGTATCAAGATGAGAAAAAAGTTTTTAAGGCATAAAAAAATCGCCACGGGCAATGGCGATTTGATTGAATCAAAAACATATAATCTTAATTAAGAATCGAGGTAATTATATCATGGCAGAAGATGAAAATAAAGCTGTTGAATTACCCGGCCTATCTAATAGCCGGTTAGCGTCCCATTCTGTGGGAATTCACTCTCCAAGAATAAGTTTTGACCGTATGACAATAGTAGGCGATCTTGGCAAAGATAAAGCTGAATATATGGCTTATTTGCTTGGTAACAGTCCATTTGTTCATCTTTGGGATTGTTTAACACATAAATTTAAAGGGCAGATATTCACAGATAAAATATATATCGAACATGATAGATTTAAAGCTGATGCATGGGACAGAAGAAATTTTAGAATTGAATTCAACCCGAATAATTTGAAAGAAGATGAAATTGATTGGTTAAAGAAAAATATTTTAATTGCTTTAGATAATGTTGGATTTACTCGCTTAGACTTAGCTTTTGATTTTGAAGAAGATTTATCCGATTTTTATATTATGAGTGATAAAGCTTTAAAGAAAACAGTCTTTTATGGTCGAAATGGCAAAGCCGAAACAAAATATTTTGGTGTAAGAGATAGCGATAGATTTATTAGAATTTATAATAAAAAACAAGAACGTAAAGATAATGCTGACATTGATCTAACGCTTGAAAATTTATGGCGATTTGAAATTGAGATAAAAAGAACAATGGTTGATGAATGGAAAAATTGCTTTGATGATATGCATATTTTAAAACCTGATTGGACAACTATTGAAAATCTTAGTGAACAAGCTATGATGTATATGTTATTGAATGTTGAAAGCAAGTGGGGAGAAATAAGCAAAAATGCAAAAACAA
>CP079963.1 GCA_019357535.2 Macrococcus sp. 19Msa1099 | reverse complement strand
TAAAAAAACTCCCTTTCTGATTACAAATTTGTAATAAAAAAAGAGCCCTAAACCCACAACATCTGTTTTTATAATCTTGCTAAATTAATTAAAATCATTTATTATTTGGGTATAGATTAATATAAAAACACATTTCATATATTTATTATGAAATTATTTTTTGTCCTCAACCCGTGCCGGCCAAAGCATAGTGGGTTTAGGGCTCTTTTTTTATTCACTTTAACATTACCTACTCCATTATTCTATAATTCTTACTAATTTTAATCATTTTTTCTTCTTTAGAATTTTCGATATTCCTAAAAAAACCCCAAGGAAAACTAAAATTTGAATTAAAAATAAAATCCCTGTAATCATTATTATTCTCCTTTTCCGTAATTTATTTTTATACTAAATTTACAAATAAGATGTATAATTATATTTTAACAAAAACTAAAGGAGGATTATAAATATGTACAAAAAAATCGCTTTATCATCAATTTTATTAGCATCATCGATTATCCCATTAAATATCTCAAATGCTGAAAGTATACTACTTCTCCTGATTTAACAGAACAACAAAAGAATACTCTGTTAAATCAAAAATACACTCCTCAACTAAAAACAGCAAGTTTTGATCTAACAAATCCTAATCAACAAAGTTACGAATATATTGACAAACATGGCAAGAAACAAAAAATAACTTTAAGTGCGATTGACAATCCATTAACACCTGTAAAAGATCCCTTAAAAACAGAAGAAAATAAAAGTACAATAATGAACTATACTACAGGAAGTACTATGTATTTACCCTATGGTAGCTATACAAGAAAAGTAACAGGAACAAGCATAGCAGTCTCAATGGGATTTACAGCAAAAACATATGTTTCAAAAAACACAGCAAACACAAAAATTACATCTGCAACTAATCCTTGGGGACAAGCATGGCTTGGTTCTTTAGATACACCAACATTATCAAGACCTTCAAAAAAATCAGCAAAAGTAACATCTCAATTTACTAATAACGTAGCTTCTACCACAGTTTGGGTTAAAGGTACTATAGTCGAAAATCACAAATTAGTTACAACATATTTCTTATAATTTTATTCCAATTTCCTTTTCGGCAGAAACTTTGACCCCTCACACTCCCCAAAGATGAGCCACCAGGCAAAAAACGCCCTGGTGGGCCCACTTTGTTCAGTGTACATGAGGGGTCTTTTCTTTCCGAAAAGTTTTCTCGGCATAAAAGTCCTCCGAAATCATCTCTGTAACCCTCTATTCTTACTTACATCTTTTTTCTGTTCAGGTCTACGAATTTCGTTTATTTTATCGAAGTAGCGTTTTTCTTCTCTATCAAAGCCTTTATCAATGCCTATTTTAGTAATATCAGCCCCTAATAATTTTTCAATTGCTTCAAAAATCTTTCTAATCATAGTCGCTAATATTGCTGCGTCTCTTGATACTTCAGATAATTTTTTATTCAGAACATCATTTTTCTTTTCTAAATCTATGTTTTTATCCCTTTCTTCCTCAAACTTATCGAAAATATCGTATTTATTCATATACTCAAATCGATTCAAAACTTGCTGTGAAGACTTCGCCTGTTCTGTCAGTCGATTAAAATCCTCTGCAGAAACGATATAATTACCCGTTTTAACCATCTCAGATCCAAATAGACCCGTTTTCTTGTATTCTTCCTCATAATTAATCCTTACAGGCTCTCTGAGCGTCTCTACAGCGTTCTGATAGTCCTCTTTCACTCTTTCTAGTTCTATGTTCATATCGTGCAGTTCTTGTCCTTTAGAAACCATATCTTGCTTGTGATAGCCCGTTATCTGTTTAAAAGTATTAATTTCTTCTCTTTCCTTGCCTGAAATCAATTTTGACGTGCCACGATTCATACGAAAGCCACGCTCATTTACAAAATCATTAAAACGGTCTTGAAACTCTGTCATCGCTTTTTTGTTCCCCAGCATTTCCTTAGCCGATAATCTACCGTCTTTCGTCAACGGAACAAATCCAAAGTGCATATGCGGAACTTTTTCATCGAGATGAACCGTTGCATAAATCAGATTTTCTCTACCGTATTCTTTTTCTAAAAACTCCAAAGAATTTTTAAAGAAATCTTTAATTTCTGAATCAGATTTCTGCTCAAAAAATTTATCATCTGATGTGATAATTCCGTCGATATGTTTTACTGCGTCTGAACGAATTTTTCTTTTTTGGTTATAATTTTGTTCAATTTTTTTCTCAATCACTTCACTAAAATTGATGTTTTTTTCGTTCAATAAATCAAAATTTAAATGCGTCTTTTCAAAATCAATATCGGGATTATTGTAATTTCTATTCTCACGCTGCACATGTTTTTGGATCCCTGTCGTGTTTGTTTTTGATTTTATTTTTTCAACTCTGATGATTGAATAACTCATAAAATTTCCTCCTCTTTTTACGGGCGAGCGTACTTTTTATTTATTAAAGTATAACACACTAGACTTATTTTCACTTCGTTACAATAAATCATTAAGGCGTGTGCTCTGTGAGACTTGTTTTTGCTGACGCAAAAATTGACACTGCGTGTCAAAAAAACACCCTTTTCTGTGCCAGGCACAAAAAAGATCGCCCAAAAAAGTGGGCGATAATTCACTCAAAATTCTTATGAATTTTTTCGTTCAGTAAAGCCAAAAATCAATTTGTTTTTGCAAATTATTTTCGACTTTTCCTAAAGACATTTTCATCAAATCAGTTAAATCAATATCAGATATTTCTTTAATTAATTTTCGATATTTATATTTTGTATGACGTGCTAATTTTCCCCATTCGTTTTCATGAGATAATAACATACAAATAATAGCACGCTCATTTATTTTTTCGATTGTCGTCCATGCAGGTTTCAAAATATGCATATCATCAAAACAATTATTCCATTCATCAACACGACTTCTTTTCAACTCAATTTCAAATCGCCATAAATGTTCAACAGACAAATCAACATCAGCATTATCTTTTCGTTCTTGCTTTTTGTTATAAATTCTAATATATCTGTCACTATCTCTTGCCCCAAAATATTTCGTTTCAGCCTTACCGTCTAAACCATAAAGAACATTTTTCTTAACTGCTTTATCACTCATGATATAAAAATCAGATAAATCTTCTTCAAAGTCAAAAGCCAGATCTAAGCGAGTGAATCCAACATTATCGAGAGCGATGAAAATGTTTTTCTTTAACCAATCAATTTCATCATCATTTAAATTATTTGGATTAAATTCAACCCTAAAATTTCTTCTATCCCAAGCGTCAGCTTTAAATCTATCATGTTCAATATATACTTTATCTGTAAATATTTGACCTTCAAACTTATGCGTTAAGCAATTCCACAGATGAACAGATGGACTATTACCGAGCAAATCAGCCATATACTGCGATTTATCCTTATTCAGATCACCTATCAAAGTCATACGGTCAAAGCTAATTTTTGGTAGGGGGGTGGTCGTAGTTTGCACACTTAACCGGCTATTAGATAGGGCCGGTTCCCAATTTTTTTCCAATTCTTTCTTATTCAC
>CP079962.1 GCA_019357535.2 Macrococcus sp. 19Msa1099 | reverse complement strand
AAGGCACCTCCTCAAAAACATTATACACTATTTAGGACACGTTAAAAATAAAAGTGTCCTAAATCAGACAAAAAGGTGTCCTAATGCAGACAAAAAGGTGTCCTAATGCAGACAAAAAGGTGTCCTAATGCAGACAAAAAGGTGTCCTAATGGTTCTGTAACCCTTGTGGCTCTAAGTCTGAACAGGTGCCTAAAAGAGTATTTAAAAGATTTATATATAAAATATATATAAAATAGTGACCCCTTAAAGACACCCACTAACAAAAAAAGGTGTCTTTAACCAACAAAATGTTTTTATAACGAGGCTCAATCCCTTGTAGCTCTAAAATTCGAGAGACTCCTAAATATATTTAATAACAGGCACGCCCAGAATCATCACATGTACGTCTGACATTTTTATTTTTAGGTTTATATTGCTCTAACTCATCTGCCAATGCCATTTTTTGATCAAATAGCTTCTGCATTTCTCGTTCATACTCTAATTTCGCATTTAAAGTCTGTTTGAGCGCTTCTTTTTCTTTTTCTAGAGTTTCACTCACAGAAACCATTTCTTACTCTTTATGACCCTTTAAAACGCAAAAAAGACATGCAATTATAAATCCATGTCTTTTTTTAAAAAAACTGTTAAATGTTTAATAGAAAATAACTTAAATAGGTTTTTTAATTATAACATTCCATAAAGCATTAAAAAATATGATACATGTATTATATGCATAAAGTATATGTATACGTAACCTGTATGTATACATACGATATACATAACGTTATGGTTTTTATACATATGATCTAAAAAAGTGATGTCACTTTTTCTAGGGAAAATAACTCGGTACTGCCGAGTTCGCCACGTTTTTGATGCAATCAAAAATAAAAGTGGTGGCACTTTCCCTTATGCTCATGTTCTAAAAATAATTAGAATGCCTTTATTTGCCCCATATTTCGATTTTAAGAGTATGTTTTTAAATAAAGCATTAAAAATACTTTGAGGATTAAAACGATCATTCTACGCTCAAATTTGAGCTGATGAGATAAAAAACGGAAGTAATCTATAAAAATTTTGAGGGCCTTTTATGCCGAGAAAACTTTTTGAGAAAGAAAAGACCCTTCAAGTACACTTAACGAAGTGGGCCCACGAGGGCGTTTTTTCTCGTGGGCTCATCTTTGGGAAGTTTGAAGGGTCAAAGTTTCTACTCAAAAAGGAAATTGGAATAAATGCAAACATCAGGCGAATACCAGGTACTGCCCATTTACATGCAAACTTCGTTTTCATTAAAAAATGGGCAAACATGCTGTTTGATTGCTATAGTTCGTGTGGCGACTGAAAAACGAGAATTAATTTGAAATTCGATGTTTTTTTGATATGAAAATCAGGCGATCTTTTATGCTGAAAAGGAAATTGGAATAAATGTAAAAATGAGTTAAAGTGTATCTGAGTTAGAATAAAAAAATATTGGGGGATTGTTATGAAGACAGAGTTTGATTTGCCGTTTTTTATTTCTTTGATTCTTAACGTGATTTTATTAACTTTTATCACTTTGGGTCTTTTTGATTTTAATATTTATATTTCAGTAATTGTTGCTATAGTGGCTATTATAAATGCGGGTTTTATTTGTGCAAGGAGTATGAAATTGAATAAAAAAAACCGATCTCTTTGAAAAAGAGGTCGGTTTTGCTTGAGAAACTCAAAAATGCGAAGCAATTTTTGAGTTTCTTCTTGTCTTGATAAAAATAAAGAATATTTTAAAAATGTTAAAAGGGCTTTTAATGACTTAATTGCAAGTGATAACAAAAAAGAAACGTATTAATAATTAATACGTTTCTTTTTTGTTATCAAAGCTAAAATATTCATTACATCTAATCTGACTTATTCATTCTGTTAATAGCATTAAATGCTGTTATAGAAGATATAAAAACAAATGAAAATAATACAAAAGGCAGTAACATTTCTCTAATGTTAAAGAAATATATCAACGTTAAAGAAACTAATATCCATAACAATAAAAAAATTCCACTAAATAAATTGATGGTTTTAACAGTAAGACGCATATCCTACACTCGCGCCTGCATAGCTACCTAATAAACCTAATGTGATTGCTCCTCCAACAGCACCTATAGGTCCACCTAAAGAGCCAACAGCTGCTCCAGATGCTGCTCCACCTATCATACCAGTATAGTAGCTACCTATCACGCCAAAGCCACATTTAGCCCCACTTGGTCGTTTTTTCTTGGCAGCATAAAAAGATAGGCCACCGTCTTCTATTAACTGATACTGACCAATTAGATCTTTACCAACTTTTTTATAAGCAATCTTAACTTTATTTCCATACTCATCGATTGCTTCTGAAGGTAAAGTCTCAACTTTTTTTGTATTCATATCTTTAAGTACAGTAGAACCGTCAGCATTAATAACAGCTTGAACATTTTTTAACTTTAGCCCAAAAGTATGCTGATCTAATTTTACCATTTTTACTTGAGCGTTTGTGATAGCTTCAGCGTGTGCGTAATAAGGTTGGAACTCACTAGTACCTAAAGCTGTAAGAACTGATAATGATAAGACGGTTTTTAATACTTGTTTCTTCATTTTAACACTCTCCTTAGATAGACATAATTTTTTTACCACAAAATAAATAATATCAAAAAATCTTCTTTTTGCATCGATTTTTTAACAAAATTTAGGTAAATATTAAAATTAAATCCTTATTTTATAAAATATTGAAACAATTAAAGATGAAAGGCGATTTTAAGCACTTTAACGCATGGTTATTCACAAAATAAAAGTTATCGTGCTTAAAATCGGAATCTCAGCACGTAAATTCCCGGTTTCAAAGGTTTTATTTGATATATTCGTCTATTTCAGTCTGTTTAGCATTTTCTAGTTCAGCTAACTCTTTTCTTAATTTTTCTCTTTCGATTTCAAGTTCTTCTTCGGACATTTCATCAGTTGATCGATTTTGTTGCCCCTCATTTTTCAACCACTTTGGTGTTAATTCGCGTGGTTGTTTTTTCTTAGAGTAGTCAACAAATGTCCCTGTTTTTTCGGGGGACCAACGGAACTCTATTGCCACTACTGGCGCCCCTTTTTTCTTTGCTTTAATTTTATTTATCTTTAAGTTTTTGAAATGAGCGTTCAATTCTTTTTCAGCTACAGATATCACTTTTTGATTGATATGGCTCATTCTATAGGAATTTGGAATATCTAATTGCTCTCTAAATTCTTCAACAGATAATTTTAAATATCCAGTTGTCCTAAATTGTTTTAAAAGCCTAAAGATTGTTTTAGAATATGTAGATTTTAGTTTGATAAATTCTTCTAACGAATATTGAGTCCATTGCTCTAAATCGTTCAAAATATGTCGTAATTCTGGGTTTATTTTTATAGCTACTATCCCAGTAGAAGCGTCTAAATCTCCGTCATCATTCATGTCACAATCAATGTGAAAACTAGTAAATAATACAAAACGTGAGTACGTTAAGCGTTTTTTCTTTACGAATGTTTGACCATAGTTCAATTCCAACATTTTTTTATAAGTTTTATCTAAATCACTAACAAACCTTTGAGTGGCAGTTGGTTTATATCGACTTAAATCTTTTAATTCATTCCAGGAAAAGATTACTGTATCTTCGCCTTTATCTTTTAATTTACTAATTATGCTAAAGAAAAGATTCATTTCGTTAGCGTTAAACTTACCAAAAACTACTGAATTTAAGTTGTTGTGATACTTAACTAAATCAATCAT
>CP079961.1 GCA_019357535.2 Macrococcus sp. 19Msa1099 | reverse complement strand
ATCAGATATATAAAACAACTTAAGAGTTTTTTATAGCAAAAAACAGTTGCTTTTTCTCCTCCCTGTATAGTTTTTGATTCGACACCTTAAACGATACATTACTAGGTATGAAAAAGCAACTTTTTTTGTGTTTTAAGCCAATAATATCAATGGTTCAGCATAGGTAAGACTCAATCGAAATAATTACCTATATTATCAAGATAAAAGAAAACCGGTTAAAACCCATCGTTTTTACAGTATTTTTTTATTTCATAACACTTCTTACTTTCTCCGGTATCATGACAACTCTAGTATCAAGATCTACAGGTTTAAACTCTGAATCTATGCATTCATTCCAATACTCTAGATGTTTTTTATCAATCCAATGTTCTGAAGTTTCAACTTCTTGTCCACCTTCTCCTTGAACAGAAAACCAATATAAATATTCATCTTCGTTAATCTTTTCTTTAAAAATCGATTCAACATACATTTTTTCGTTCTCAAGAGTAATCAATACATCTTTCATATTTTTATTTAAAAAATTCAGCCATTCTTCAACTACATCTGTTTTTCCTTTTTTAACTTTGAATTTCGTCAGTTCAATATTCATATTTTACCTCTCCTTTTAGCATTTATTCCAATTTCCTTTTTGAGTAGAAACTTTGACCCTTCAAACTTCCCAAAGATGAGCCACCAGGCAAAAACGCCCTGGTGGGCCCACTTCGTTAAGTATACTTGAAGGGTCTTTTCTTTCTCAA
Organism: Macrococcus sp. 19Msa1099; assembly: GCA_019357535.2. Lineage (NCBI taxonomy): Bacteria > Bacillati > Bacillota > Bacilli > Caryophanales > Staphylococcaceae > Macrococcus > Macrococcus psychrotolerans. The sequence continues at coordinate 4,049 of CP079961.1, read as the reverse complement.
AAAGTTTTCTCGGCATAAAAGATCGTTGCACCTTTTTTCAACTTCGCAGATTAATTCTCTAGAAAAAATCAAAACGATTTATGCTTATTTTTAATTTTAAGCCCGTTTAAGCCGATTTAAGTATTTTTCTAGTAAAAAAGTACTTAAAATTCAAAAACGGCTCTTAAAACGCAAATATGAGCCAAATAAATAAATTTTAACTTTCATCAGTGTCTGCGATTTTTTAGACACTGCCCAGTTACATGCAAATTAAAAATTTGGCATAGAATCGTGTTAAAATTTGCATTTTACAGGGCAAACTTGCAGTTTGATCGCTATAGTTCCCACAGGGGTTTAAAAACAAAAAAAACATTGAAAATTTTCAATGCTTCAAGAAATAATTTTGTTTTTCATAATTCCAAATTGCCATAATTGAATTTGCTTTTTCTTCTTCGTCCGAAATTTTTTCTTCGCCCGTTTGAATTAAATTACCGTCTTCTGCATTATCTAAATTTAATTCTTTGTGTTTGATTTTTAAAAGTCCACCGTAAGCAATCATTCTCTTTTTATAAAGTCCTTCTTCCAGGTCTGAAATAATTTCTAAATTTTTCTCTTCGTCATCTGTTAAATAATCTGATTCCTTAACAGAATATTTTGATGTCTCTTTGATCGCCGACACAATTGCTGAATCTTTTTTTCTGTTCGGAGTAATCGCTTTAACATGAACAACGGGTTCATAATTTATTTTTAATGCTCGTTTCCAAAATTTTATCCATTCGTTTTGTTCGATATAATTTTCTTTACTGTTAAAATAACTTGGCTCCACACAAAGTAAAACATGCAAATGCTGGTTGTAACTTCCGTCATTTGAATTAACTGTTACTTCTGTTGTTCGCATAAACCCAATTAAATTTTTAGAGATTTTTTTATATCGCATCAAACGATCGAATGCTTTCGTCATTTCAGAAACTGCTTTATTTAAAGTCTTTCCATCTACCGCATTTTTTGTTGAAAGCGTAATAAATAGCCATCTTGCTTTCGGTTTTTCTTTAATTACTTCTTCAACTACACGCTGGGCTTGATAACTATTTTTCATTGCACGCCTCCAGTTACATACCGGACATAATTTAGATTTACAAAACCACGTCTTATATAATTTTAAATAACCTTCATCAGTCGGCTTAAACTCAAGCACTTGACCACAACTACGCACATTATGAGCTTTTTTAATTTTTAAGACATGTAATAGATCAGCGTAAGTTACATTGGCTAATTTCTTTTCTTTCCATGGGCGTTCTTTCCCACTCTTTGAAACGTCACGTAAAATTTCAGTGTCTTGATTTTCTCTAATTTCTCTTGTATCATAAGATTGCATTAATTAATGCTCCCTTCTTTGGGATTTAGCATTAAAAAAACAACCAACGAACTTTTCTTTGGGATTATAAGCATAAAAAAACCTCCGTATTTTTGGTTATTTCTCGACAATCTAATCATAATACTGAGGTTTTTTTATGTCAAATTTTCTTTCACCCCTAAAAAACAAGTTGAACCTTACAGCCACAAGGGTTAAAGACATTTTTAAAAAATAGAATTATTTCTAATAGTATCAAGACAAGAAGAAACTCAAATTTTGCTTTGCAAAATTTGAGTTTTAAAATAAAAAAACGACTGAACATTCTCAAAAGGTTCAGTCGTTTTTTTTATGATTATTTTTAATCAAATAAAATTAAGACAATTGTAGGATTTTTTAAGTCAAATAAACTCCTAATTATACTCTGCAAAATGAAAAATCAAATAAGTGATAAAATAGTACTGTAAAAACAAAGAAAATAATACCCAAATAAAATTTATCCAATGATATTCTCTCTTAAAAATTTTTATTAATATCTTAAAAATCCAAATAAAACCAAAAAGAGGAAGTACACAAGCTAATAATATATCTAAAAAAAACTGATTCTTACTCACAATTTTACCTCCAAATATTATATTTCTATTCACAATATATATATAAATTCTAATATATTAAAGTCGCCACACGAACTACAAGCCATTAAACAGCATGTTTGCCCATTTTTTGAATGAAAACGAAGTTTGCATGTAAATGGGCAGTACGTAAAAAATGCGCAGTACGTAAAAAATGCGAAATTAAATAGTCATTTTTTACGTATGGTAAAATTATTTGAAAAATCATAAAGGAGCAAACAAATGCAATCACTAGTAGCAACTTTCTTGGCTATATATTTCTTCTTGCTATACAGCAAAGAAAAAAAGAAAAATAAAAATAATTAATCTCTCAAAAAAATTTGCATTTATTCCAATTTCCTTTTTGAGTAGAAACTTTGACCCTTCAAACTTCCCAAAGATGAGCCACCAGGCAAAAAACGCCCTGGTGGGCCCACTTCGTTAAGTGTACTTGAAGGGTCTTTTCTTTCTCAAAAAGTTTTCTCGGCATAAAAGTTCCTCGAAATTTTATAGATTACTTCCGTTTTTTATCTCATCAGCTCAAATTTGAGCGTAGAATGATCGTTTTAATCCTCAAAGTATTTTTAATGCTTTATTTAAAAACATGCTCTTAAAATCAAAATATGAAGCAAATAAAAGCATTCTAGTTATTTTTAGAACATGAGCATAAGGGGTAATGACACCACTTTGATGTTTTGGCAGAGCCAAAACGTGGTGAACTCGGCAGTGCCGAGTTATTTACCCTATAAAAAAAGTGATGTCACTTTTTTTCAAATAACATAACAAAACCATAACGTTATGTATACATACTGTATACATACAGAAAAAAACCATAACGTTTATGTATATATGGCAGATATACATAAACGTAAATCTAATACACCAAAATTTTTATTTTATATACTTTTCAAAATCAGTTAATACTGATTTTTTTACTTACTGCCCAGTTACATGCAAATTAAAAATTTGGCATAAAATCGTGTTAAAATTTGCATTACACAGGGCAAACTTGCAGTTTGATCGCATAGTTCTCGCAGAGGCTAAAAATGTTAAAATAAAACAAAAAGGAGCGTTAAAATGCAAACAATAATATTTTTAATTTGTTTTATCTGTCTCGTAGGAATTTCAGCTGACAAAATAAAGAAAAATAAAAATAAGTACTGATTATTTTCAGTACTTAATTTTTATTTTTCTTCTTCGATTTCATTGATTGTCTGATGATTAATTTTTCTTTTTTCTTCTTCGGTTAATTCGTGAAGTTCACTCGCCAGGTACTCTTTCTGATTCCAAATATAATAAATTTGATACAAATATTCAGTTGGATCAATTTCTTTAAGATAATCTAACTCGCCATTTTTTAGCTTTTTTCTCGTCTCTTTGAAAAGTCCTGAATATACTAGAATCTGCTTACCTTTTAAAGATTTATAATACGCATCAAATATTTTTTGATTGATAAGATAATCGCTATCTTTACCCGAATACTTCGCCATTTCGTATAATTCTTTGTTGTTATTCTGCTTAATTTTTTGAACATGGACTTGTGTAATCTCTGGCATTCCAGTGACATCTCGCCACATTTCAAGCCATTCTTTTTGTGAAATATAATAATTTTTATCTGTAAAATACGATTTATTTACAGCAATCAGTACATGAAAATGTGGATTGAAATCGTCTCGTTGCTTATTGTACGTGATTTCTAATTTTCTAACGTAGCCTTTCATCATCGCCTTAACTTTTTTTCTTTCAACCAACTTTTTAAAAGATTTATTATATTTCTGTATTTCATCATTCAGTTCTTCAGCTTTTACATTCGGTGTCGTTAAGGTTAAGAAAATAAATTCTTTTTTCTCTTCCTGCTTGATGTACTGCATCATCAACGACAGTCCCAAAGCATCTTTTCTCGCTCTTCTCCAGGCACACATCGGACAGAAACGATTCTTACACATATTATTTTTATACAGTTTCTTTTTTGTCTGCTCTTTATCCGTCACAAATGCTAGAAATGTGTTGCAGTCCTTAATCAGATCCATCTGCTTTTCCCCTACAAATTTTTTAATAAAGTTCTGAAACACTTGATTTCTCTTCTTTTTCTCAGTATACTTTTCCAT
>CP079960.1 GCA_019357535.2 Macrococcus sp. 19Msa1099 | reverse complement strand
TCGCAGACACTGATGAAAATTAAAATTTAATTATTTGGCTCATATTTGCGTTTTAAGAGTCGTTTTTGAATTCTAAGTACTTTTTTACTAGAAAAACTCTAAAAATGGTTTAAACGGGCTTAAAATTAAAAATAAGCATAAATCATTTTGATTTTTTCTATAGAATTAATCTGCGAAGTTGAAAAAAGGTGCAACGATCTTTTATGCCGAGAAAACTTTTTGTGAAAGAAAAGACCCTTCAATTACACTTAACGAAGTGGGCCCACCAGGGCGTTTTTTGCCTGGTGGATCATCTTCGGGAAGTTTGAAGGGTCAAAGTTTCTGCACAAAAAGGAAATTGGAATAAAAAATATATTTTTGTGTATTTTTGTGTATTTTTGTGTTTGAATGTGTATATTTGTGCTAACATGTATTTTGAAAAAGGAGGATAATTTTGATGAAAAGATTACAAATTACATTAAAAGATGATGTTGCAAAAAAATTAGAAATATTATCTGTAGAGTTGGGTGTGTCAAAAAGTGCATTAATCACTTTAGCTTTAAATGAATATTTGTTGAATAAGAGATTATGAAGTTTTGTATATTAAAGAATATTTTTAATAGAATTTAAAAGGAGTATTATTAAATGTATATTGTTAATATAATTTTATTTATAATATTTCTGTCTATATTTTATGAAATTTATAAAAATATTATAAAAATTAGAAGAAAATAATTATTGCTATAGAAAGGATATAAAATGAATATTTTAAAGTATAGCTTTGTTATTATTGTGATTATTATTATATATTGCTTAATGCAATTAAAATTGGATGGATATATTAGTTGGTCAATGGTTATTATTTTTATACTTCTTGGAGTTTTAGGATATTTTGTTGATAAAAAAAGAGGGAAATCCTAAGCGGATTTCCCTCTTTTTTTATTTTTGAGGTTTTGCTGAAAAACTACTTACAACATAATATTTACTTCCTCCATGTTGTAGAAAACGCCAGTGAGCATATAGAGTAAATTTTTTAGCACTAGATTTTTTTAATGTAGCATTTAATTGATCTGCATAGTTTGGTATTTTACCAATTAGTATATCTGTCGCAGTACCTACTCCTACAGATGCGATTCCACCTACTGGAAGACTTGCTACACCTAGAGCGATAGAAGTTAATCTTTTACCTAGAGCCATATCTTTATCGCGTGCATTAGCTAATTTGTTTAATTCTGCTCTTGTTACTGTAGTTTTTGTTGTAAAACCACTATATCCATATTTTTTTATTAATTTTGGAGTGGCTGTTATTGAGTTAGTAGCAGCTTCAACGTTGTTTGTAAAAGTATTAGGAGTTGATTCTTGTAAATTAAGACCTGTTACTAGCAGAGAAGTAGTTAAAAATGTAATGGATATTTTTTTAAATATTTTCATATTTTTTCCTCAATTCTAAATTTTTGTATTAAATATACTATATAAATTATCGAATAGAAATACTAAATTGAAAAAATATTCAAAAAATTTAATAACTAATTTGTTTATTTTCTTAGATGGGTTTTTCTTATCTTGATACTATAGGTAATTATTCACGGCGATTCACGTCGATGTGAAACCGTTGATACTACTGGCTTAAAACACAAAAAAAGTTGCTTTTTCCAGCATACTATTTTATGATTAAGGTGTCTAATCAAAATCTAAAAATAGAGAGGAGAAAAAGCAACTTTTTTGTGCTATAAAAAACTCTTAAGTTGTTTTATATATCTGATATGGAAAAGTATACTGAGAAAAAGAAGAGAAATCAAGTGTTTCAGCACTTCATTAAAAAATTTGTAGGTGAAAAGCAGATGGATCTGATTAAGGACTGCAACACATTTCTAGCATTTGTGACGGATAAAGAGCAGACAAAAAAGAAACTGTATAAAAATAATATGTGTAAGAATCGTTTCTGCCCGATGTGTGCCTGGCGACGAGCGAGAAAAGATGCTTTGGGACTGTCATTGATAATGCAGTACATCAAGCAGGAAGAGAAAAAAGAATTTATTTTCTTAACCTTAACGACACCAAATGTAAAAGCTGAAGAATTAGAAGATGAAATAAAAAAATATAATTTGTCGTTTGGAAAATTAGTGAAAAGAAAAAATGTTAAAGCGATGATGAAAGGCTACGTCAGAAAATTAGAAATCACGTACAATAAGCAACGAGATGATTTCAATCCACATTTTCACGTACTGATTGCTGTAAATAAATCTTATTTTAAAGATTCTAAGGTTTATATTTCACAAAAAGAATGGCTCGAAATGTGGCGAGATGTCACAGGAATGCCAGAGATCACGCAAGTCCATGTTCAAAAGATTAAGCAGAATAACAACAAAGAATTATACGAAATGGCGAAGTATTCAGGTAAAGATAGTGATTATCTTATCAATCAAAAAATATTTGATGCGTATTATAAATCTTTAAAAGGTAAGCAGATTCTAGTGTATTCAGGACTTTTTAAAGAGGCGAGAAAAAAATTAAAAAATGGCGAGTTAGATTATCTTAAAGAAATTGATCCAACTGAATATTTGTATCAAATTTATTATATTTGGAATCAGAAAGAGTACCTGGCGAGTGAACTTCACGAATTAACTGAAGAAGAAAAAAGAAAAATTAATCATCAGACAATCAACGAAATCGAAGAAGAAAAATAAAAAAGCACTGAAATATTTCAGTGCTTTTTTATTTTTTAGCCTCTGCGAGAACTATGCGATCAAACTGCAAGTTTGCCCTGTGAAATGCAAATTTTAACATGATTCTATGCCAAATTTTTAATTTGCATGTAACTGGGCAGTGTCTAAAAAATCGCAGACACTGATGGAAATTAAAATTTATTTATTTGGCTCATATTTGCGTTTTAAGAGCCGTTTTTAATTTTTAAGTACTTTTTTACTAGAAAAATACTTAAAACGTCTTAAACGGGCTTAAAATTAAAAATAAGCATAAATAGTTTTGATTTTTTCTAGAAAATTAATCTGCGAAGTTGAAAAAGGTGCAACGATCTTTTCTACCGAAAAGGAAATTGGAATAAATACAAACATCAGACGAATACCAGGTACTGTCCATTTACATGCAAACTTCGTTTTCATTAAAAAATGGGCAAACATGCTGTTTGATTGCTATAGTTCGTGTGGCGACTGAAAAAACGTGAATTAATTTGAAATTTGATGTTTTTTGATATGAAAATCAGGAATGCTTTTATGCCGAGAAAACTTTTCGGAAAGAAAAGACCCCTCATATACACTAAACAAAGTGGGCCCACCAGGGCGTTTTTTGCCTGGTGGCTCATCTTTGGGGAGTGTGAGGGGTCAAAGTTTCTACCGAAAAGGAAATTGGAATAAAGTAATTAGTGTGATGATCCGAATGTGTTTAGTAAAACAACACCAAATATTATTAAAATAATTGAAATAATGCTTATTAAATTTATTTGTTCTTTGAAAATAAGAACTGAAACAATTGTTGTTAATACTAATCCTAAACCTGCCCAACTTGCGTAAGTAATATTAAGTGGTAAATGTTGCATAGTTTTACTCAGAAAATAAAAACAAATAAGGAATGAAATGATTGTTGTTATAGTTGGATATAATTTTGAGAAACCGTCTGAAGATTTTAAAAATGCACTGCCTATTACTTCACTGACTATTGATAATAACAAATATAAATATGGCATAGAAATTGCTCCTTTATTAAGTGATATTTATATTTTATATATTTTAGGTGGCTAATTCAATAATAAATAGACTTGTATTTTTCTAGTGATTTGCGAGGTATTGATTTTTGGATTTCAAAAATTTTAGGTAGGTTCTGAAACGAGTTGAAAACGAGTTTCTTCTTGTCTTGATACTATATAGAAATAATGAGTTTTTTAAAAATAGGCTTAAAACGTTGATATTAAGGGGTTTTTGTTAATTTTTAGTGTATAAAAAAAATTTGACATAAAAAAACCTCAGATGTAAGATAAAGGTGTCTAATCTTAAATCAATACATTTGGAGGTTTTTTTATGCTTAATTATAACCAAACCGTAAAAGAAACGGTGGTGTTTGTCTGTGCAAGATAATCATACAAAATCTAATCATGAAAATCAAGATAATCAGATTCTTAAAGACTTAACGAAAACAGGGAAAGAGCGACCATGGAAAGAGAAAAAAGTTGCGAATGTCTCTTATGCAGAGTTACTAGAAATATTAAAGATTAAAAAAGCAGAGAATGTTCGTCAATGTGGTAATGTACTTGAGTTTAAAGCGACAGACGAGGGCTATTTAAAGCTTTATAAGACATGGTTTTGTAAATCAAAGCTTTGTCCTGTCTGCAACTGGAGGAGAGCCATGAAAAATAGCTATCAGACGCAAAAGATCGTCGAAGCAGTAATTCAAGAAAAACCGTCTGCACGTTGGTTGTTTTTAACCTTGTCGAATCGTAATTCTGTTGACGGAGAAACGCTTGAAAAAAGTCTTAAGCAGATGAATATAGCGTTCAACCGAATGTTTAAATATAAAAAAGTATCGAAAAATCTTATTGGCTTTATGAGAGCAACAGAAGTGACTGTAAACGAGAAAGACGGTTCTTATAATCAGCATATGCATGTGCTGATGTGTGTTGAAAGTAAATATTTCAGAGGGTCTGATAACTATATCTCACAAGATGAATGGCTTGAATTGTGGCAGAAAGCTTTGAAAGTCGATTACAAGCCTGTGGCAAATATCAAAGCGATTAAGCCAAATAAAAAAGGCAACGATGCGATTGAATCTGCAATCAAAGAAACGTCAAAGTATGCGGTAAAAGCAAGCGATTATTTAACAAGTGACCAAGAAAAAGATTTGGAAGTTGTAAACGATCTGGAGCAAGGACTTTATAAAAAACGCATGATTTCTTACGGTGGATTGTTAAAAATTAAACACAAAGAATTAAATTTAGGCAATGCAGAAGACGGTAATTTAATTCAAACGGGTGAAGAAAAAATTTCAGACGAAGAAGAAAAAGCAAATTCAATTATGGCGATTTGGAATTACGAAAAACAAAATTATTTCTTGAAGCATTGAAAATTTTCAATGCTTTTTTTGTTTTTTAACCCCTGTGGGAACTATAGCGATCAAACTGCAAGTTTGCCCTATGAAATGCAAATTTTAACACGATTTTATGCCAAATTTTTAATTTGCATGTAACTGGGCAGTGTCTAAAAAATCGCAGACACTGATGGAAATTAAAATTTATTTATTTGGCTCA
>CP079959.1 GCA_019357535.2 Macrococcus sp. 19Msa1099 | reverse complement strand
ATATGATGTTTCCTTAAATAATTCTTTCGATTTGTTTTATTGAAAACTTTTTAAAAATCGGGTATGATTAAAACATAATCTTATAAGAAGAGTTTAAGGAACATTCTAAAGTGTTTGCCGATGTACGCGATCGGTAGGCGATTAATAACTGCGCTAACAGTTATTAATGCTGAATGTTCTTTTTACGTTCAATTAAGTTAATTAAATTGTATAACTATTCCAAAAAAATAGCAAACCAAAATAGAAATTTTCTATTTTGGTTTGCTATTTTTTATTTTTAACAAGACGGTAGTGCTATTCACCTAACTATTTTAGAAAGCCCTATCCGTGTTTTTAGATATCTGCTCGTCACTGCCTGGGTGACTCACGAGTGGTAGAAAAGTGGAATCATGCAAACTACCGCATATGCCCGCAGAATAAGTGAAAAAATCCGTAGACATGCTGGATGAATTTGTTGGTCTATGACTCCAGCCCACCGTTCCTTTTTTACATGAAGAACACCTGAAACATGTACTGTCGTATGAAGTTGAGGCAAACAAAAAGACAGGTAGCGATCTTACACTACCTGTCTTTTGTAATCTCTCTTCATCCACTTTTTTCTTAATTTGAGCCAAGTCTATTGAGGTTTTACCGATACGCCTATATAATGTACTTATAAGCAAAGGTTACTTTTGCTACACAAGATATTATATAGAAGAGATCGGTAAAATCATGATTACGTTAGTTGTGGTAACGTAAGATTGAGGTCTGATGGGAGTTGGTAGCTCCTATCACTCCTGCCGTTCTTTTTTATTTGCCTTAATTATACAATTAAGAATAGAATGTATGCAATGGAAATTATCATTTATTTAAAATATCTCTATACAGATGTTATTACTTTTTACTTATATTTCAAAATATTGTTGTAAAAAAAATCCAAAAATATTATACTAAAAATGTAAAAAATTACAGAGGGTATAGATCAAAAGTGAATAAAAAATTAATATCAGTTTCTTTATCTGGATTAATGTTATTAGGTATTATTAGTGGTGTTGTTAGTGCAGCAACTGTATACGCGCAAGGTGGAAAATGGGAATATGGAGTAGGAGAAAAATATGTTTGGTCGTACTATTCTCATGGTTCAAAATATCATGCTTCGACTGCAATTGGTAAATATCCTTCAGAGAGTGGGAAAACTCGTCCTGGAGTAAAAGCACAGGCATCCGCAGAAAAATCTTGGTCTGGAAATCAAACATATTATAAAGTGTATTAAAAAAGAATGGATAATTTATCCATTCTTTTCTTGATGGAAAGGGAAAAATGAAAATTTTAAAAATAATTTTAGATCTTTCTATGTTATTTATTATTTTTTCGATTCTATTTTTGTTTAGTCTTAAAGAAGAAGAAGAATTGATACCAGATAGTAATTATGTAATTAAAATTACGGAATGGGATTTTAAACATAGCAAAGAATCCATATATAAAGAACTAAATAAAATTTCTAAAGAAAATGACATTTCTATTTATAAAGTAAGCTATAGTGATGGAAAAAATGAAACAAAGAAGTATATTTATCCTATAAATAGTAAGGAAAAAGATTTGACAGAAACCTTTAACAGTAAAAAAAATAAACTTATGAATTTTGAGGAAGTGCTAAAAAAAGATGTTAGAGGAAATTATTTTGTTAAAGAAAAAAATATAAATAATACTAATATTCAAAATAGTTTACTTAAATTAGGAATTAAGTCAGATATAATAAAAATATCTCCTCAAATTTTATTTATTAGTTTAATAGCGGATAACGGATTACTATTCCCTATATTATCATTATTTATTATTTATATTCTTTATTTCTTAACAAAAGTATGTAGCAATTTCAAAGAAATTGCTATTAAAAAACTAAATGGATATTCTAATGGAAATATTATTTTTGAGGATTTTCACAAAAAAATATTATACTATATTTCATTTTTTGCTATTTTTATATTTGCAACGATTCTTTATTTAAACTTACTTGAGCATAACAGTCAAATAACCCTGTTCATAAAAAGAGAAGTTATTCTTTATTGTTTATATTTGCTTATAATTATAATTATATCTATTATTAGTTATTTTTTAGTTATAAAAATAGATATTCCATCACTAATAAAAGGACAAAAACCCTATAAACAACTTAGAATTATAAGCACTTTTACTAAGTGTATATTGCTTTTAGTATTTTCTATTATCTATATAGGAAATTATAACCATTTAAAAGAACTTAGCTTAATTAATGAATCAAAGAAAATATGGAATCAAATGGATGATTATTATACAGTAGATATAGCTCCAATTTTCTATAAAGAAGAAGAAAAAAAAATATTGCAGAAAAAATTTCATAATTTAATTATTTATAGCGAAAAAACAAATAATACTTTACTGATTAGAAACAATAATGTTTATAATCCTAGTAATACATATTCTAACGTTGAGAATAGTAAAGTACTATTTATAAATAAGAATTTCATTGATTTTTATGGAAAATTAGATCAAGATTTTTCAATTAAAACAGATGCTAGTCAGATTGAAATTATATTGCCTGTAAATTCAATGAGTAAACGAAAGAATATTGAATTAGATGTTAACGATTGGATAAAATTTCAACAAGATGGTACAAATATAAACCAAAATTCTCATTTTATAAGTAAGGAAAATGACTATAAAATTTATTCATTTGATACTCGTACAATGAAAAAGTATTCCTATATATATTCACCTGTTATTTTAGTCATAGAAGGCAATGATTTAGGTGATGATTTTTATTATACATCTGTTTCTCAAGGATCATATCTTTTTAAAAATTATGATAGTACTATAGACAATATAAAAAAGTTTGGCCTCGAAAACTATGTAAGTAGCGTTACTAGTTTTAAAGATAAAGTCAATAGTGACTATAAAGAAATTAAAATTAAATATTTAATTTTATTATTAGCACAGATATTAAATATTGTTACTATATCAATAACTATATTATTTGATATTAAACAGTATTTTGATCAAAACAAGAAATTATTACTGATAAAAAAGATTCATGGATATAGTATTTTGCATAGTAATATAACTTATATTTTATTGCAGTCATTGCTAATAATATTTGTGGGTATATCTTGCTATTTTTATTTTAAAAATATAATTTTTATTTATATCATGCTTATTTTCATATTGTTTCAATTTGTTTTACAAATAATATATATATATATATTAGAAAAAAATTACACTAAACTAATTAAGGAGATATAAAATGAAAAAGATTATTTTAACGATTATAATATGTCTAGTAATGCTATTTGTATTACTAAATGTTAGAAATGAACACACTGATAGATTTAATCCATTACTTAGCAAAGAAATATCATATGCTAAAGTAGATAAAGAAACGCAAAATTATGAAAATATAGTGATTTATGATGCAAATGGCGACGAAAAAAACTATAAACTATCTTTTAAAGGATATGATCCTAGTCAAGAATACGTTGAAATTACACATAAAGGTAAATACGTTGAAAGTATTAAATACATTACTAAATTAAAATTTAATAAAATAATGGGCAAATAGTATGATTAAACTAGATAATATAACAGTTATTAAAGACGAGAAATTAATTTTTGATAATTTTAATATTGAATTTAAGTTAGGTGAATCTTATGCTATTGTAGGTAAAAGTGGTTCTGGAAAATCTACACTTCTTAACACAATAGCAGGATTTGAAAAACCAAAAAATGGAACTATATTTTATAATAATAGTGAAATTAAATTTAATAAAAATTTTTATAGGTATTGCTTAGGGTATCTATTTCAAAATTATGGATTAGTAGATAACAAGAGTGTAAATGAAAATTTAGATATTGGTTTAAAGTTTAAATTAATGACTAAATCAGAAAAAGAAAAATTAAAAGAAGATTATATTAAAGAATTTAATGTTAATGTTACAAAAAGTAGAAAAATATCAACTCTAAGTGGAGGGGAGCAACAAAGGGTATCTCTTATTAGACTTATATTAAAGTCACCTAGCATAATTTTAGCAGATGAACCTACTGGTGCTCTTGATAAAGAAAATGGCTTTTTTATTTTTTCTAAGCTGTTATCTTTAATTGATAAAGATAAAGTTTTAATTGTAGCAACACACGATATTGATATAGCTCATCAATGTGACAATATAATAAATTTATAAAAATATATTTTCCATTACATTACTAATTGATTCGTTCATAACATCCTGATTAATCCCAATGTATCTGAGTGTCACAGACTGAGATGAATGATTGAATAGATCCATCAACAAAGCGATATCCTTCGTTTTATTGTAGTAATGATAACCGAAGGTCTTGCGCATTGAATGTGTTCCGATTTCACTTAATCCGATACATTTTGCTGAATGATTCAGTATTCTATAAGCCTGTACACGGCTAATGGGTTTACTATTGCCCTCAGAATCGAGTTTATTGCTTTTAAACAGATAATCTTCATCCTCCAGGAACTGAATATAACGATCAATATCCTCCTTTAGATGATAAAGGGGGATTTGTTTCTGTTTACGGGTCTTCTGTTCTCTGAGTTTGATTGTATAGTCCTTAATATCCTTTTTCTTTAATCCCAACATGTCACTCACTCTCAAGCCACAGTTAATCCCTAGATTAAATAAAAAGACATCACGCTCTGATCCATAATAAGCGAGTGCTTCTTTCATCTCCTGTACCTTTTTTACGTCACGAATCGGTTCTACGCTGTTCATCCAAATCACTCCTATATGATACGTATAATGTACGTATTGATATCACTATGATACATTATTTCAGGTATAAAAATAAACCCCTTTGGTGTCGGGGTTTATCATGTAACATAATTACCATTATGTTACATGAATTTTTAAAGAGACGCACTATTCAATTAAAAGTATAATAATAGAATTCTAATTGATTATTATAGCTGTAGACTAAATAGACGAATGAAGCGAATGATTGTACAACCTTAAATTTACCTTAAATTTTTAAAAATTCAGTAATAAATAGAATTATTAAGGTATACTGAAAAAAATAAATTATAGAGGTGATAAAATATAAATATAATGAAACATTATACTAATTACTTTAATTTTATCTAAAGAAATATCCATTATTTAAAAATAAAGTAGTGTCATGGAAGAAAGTGAGATTTCAATGGCTAAGAAAAAAGAAAGGAATAGTGAAGTAATCTATTCAACATCGAAGGAAATTGTCATCAATATTGCGAGGTGAAAGTATGACCTATAAATTTTATAAGATTTTGACTAGTCTAATTATTATTAGCTTTTTATTTATCTTTCATTATTATTTAGCAAGTACAATGCATGAAGGAGTGGATAGACCTCTATGGATTTATTTTTTAAATCCAATAATTGCTATCATTCTGTATATTATTTTTACAACTTTAGGTGAAAAAATTTATAAGAAGGAAGATGATAACCGTGACAAATAAGACTAATTTATTAATTACTACCACAGTAGCAGTTTCTTTATTAACTTCTACTTTTATATCCCCATTAAAAGCAAATGCTGAAGCATAACAATCTGTAAAAAGTCAAAATTTTTCTGTTGATAATATAACATATACAAACGATAAGATTATTATGGAAGATGGTTCAGAAGTGAAATACGGCACTAATTATAATATAGTAACTGATGAAAAGAAAAATGATACTTATAAATTGGTATTAGATTCAGCTAATAAAAGAATTGTAGTAACAAATTTGAAGAATGGTATTGTTTCATATAAGAAATTAACTACTGAAGTGGTTATAGAAGAGCCTTCTCAATTACGAAAAGATGATATTGAAATTGACGGACGCTTAAGCTCAAGTACGGATGAAAAGAATATTTTATCTCGAGCAGCAGCAGGGCCACCAGCAGGATCAGTAGATGGTTATAAATATGTGAGAACCACAAAGCATTCTTTAGAAAATGATGTTAATAATACAACTTTATTAATAGGTTTAATGATAACAGGAGGAAATATAGCTGCAGGAACGACTGCAAAAGCAGCTGCAAAAGATTTATTAAAACCTATTGCAGCCTATATAATAGGCAGTAAATTACCGAAAGTCTATTGGAAAGAAAGATTATACTCTAAAAGTAAAAGAATTGATAATTAAAATACAGAATACATCAGTATGTTTTCTTCTGTATTTTTTATTATAATAAATACATTGATGAAAATTTTTTTGATATTTCCAATTGGTGTTTCAATTCCAATATCTTCACTCCTATAATCCTATATAAAAACTATTTTTTAAACCATTTGCTTAAAAATCCTTTTTTATTCCTATCATCGCTATTTTTTAGTTCATTATACACTTTATCGTTTATATTCACTGTTTGTGCTTCTATAACATCTTCTTTAATCTCATTCAATTCTATCTCTAATGCTTTTATCTTTTCATTTGACTGCAATTGTAATGATTGTTGCTGGGATAAAAGTGTTTGTTGCTGTTTTAATAAACCATTTAAATTATTAACTTGATTAATATATTCATCTTTATCTTTTTTTAGATCTTCTATTTGTTGTTTTAGTATTTCGACCAAATCATCATTTCTAGAATCTTTTTCTTCTGTTTGACTACCTGATACACTAACATCTTCTGGATTCTTATTAATCATACTATTTGCTTGTTTGTTCTTATTTATACGCTGAGAGATTAAAACTGCCTGTTTATCATCAATTTGTATCACATTATCTATTTTTTTTAATTCTAAATCTAACGCTTTCGCATTATTTGTGATAGTTGCTTTAGTAACTTCCAACTTATCTGCTAATTGTTTAACTGTATAATTCATCATTTAACTACTCCATTTCAATTATGCAGTGCTAAGTACATCTATGTACATAAAAATCAACATTAGTTATGCACTTATTATGTGCTATATAATAATAATTACCTACCATTAACCACTTAGGCTATTTACTATTCACCGGATATATTATGTAGATAGCTTATGTACCTTTATATACTCTTATCCATCTAAAATTATAACATCTTTATCCTTTTAAATTACTCTTAAATTCAATTATTCGTTATAATTAAAATAAGTAGTTAATTTATATGGGGTGATTAAATGTCTGAAGACATTAAAGAAGAAAAAAGAAAATATGGTTTTTATCATCAAAAAGGTGAAAAGATTAAGGTTGTTTTCCTTGATGGCAAAGCTGTGACTGGAACATATTTATTCGGTGCGAAATATGAGATTTACATTGAAACAGAAGATGGACGAGAAATTACGATATTTAAACATGCTGTAAAGTATGTCTATGTCATTGATTAGTTTTACAAAGAAAACTGAATGATATATAATAATCTTAACAAGTAGAAATTCCATGGAAACACCGAACCCCCTAACTGCTGGAACAGTTAGGGGGTTTTTTAGGTGCTGGTATGCCGTCTTACGACTTACGCTGATCTAACCAGTGAGAAAACAACGCAAGTGCTACGCCAACATACAATGGCGCAATAACGTTAACAAGTAGAAATTCCACAGAGATCACCTCCTTCCATAAGATCTCGCCTATGGAAGTAAAGACGGCTTAATCATTATATCGAATTACTATAATTTCTTCTAGGTGGCTTACCTTATTCTTTTTATCGTGTAAAAATGAGTGGCATAATAAGGATAACGATAAACATCAGGAGGACATACGATGACAAACATTGATTACGAAAAGGAACTACAAGCATTAGAAGAAAAGAAGAAACAACTATTAAAAGAAAAACGTGAAAAAGATAAGAAAGAACTTCAGACATTAAAAGAAGTCTTTGGTAAAGACTTTCCAAGAAAAGAGAATGGTAAATTCATCTCGTTGGATGAATTCAAACAGAATTATGTGATTGCACATAAAGATCAGTCAGAGATTGATCCGAATAAATTTCAAGCAGTTCAGGAAGAACTGAATCAATTAAAGAAAGCGCTGAATGGCATTGCGGATGCAATGGACGATTCAAGAGGCTACTGGCACGTGAGTGATCTTAAGGGGTTAACGAACTGGTTATCACAATTTAGAACGAAGGGCTAAACTTTGATAATCAGTCTTACAAAAGATACGGGTATACAGTATCTTTTGTATCGAATGGATTGGATTATGATGACGAAAGGAGTCAGCATATTCAAATCCATTCGGAGAGTTTTTCTACAAAGATCCATACAAACATTACATGATGTTTGTATGGATCTTTGTATTTTATATCATCGTATATTTTGAAGAAATATACGATGATATAAAACGAAAGGGTTAAGGGAAAAGCTTTCCCTTACAAGGAGGTGAAGTAGACTTTGCGAAGCAAATGTATACATTCGCACTGCTTGACCAAAACATTTTTTGTACAATTTATGGTACAATTGATATAAACATCGTGACAGAACAATTGTACAATAAATGTTTTGTGTTCTTGTGATGTGATGGCTGTTGTTAATCTCAAATGCGAGCGAATAGTGAGACATTTGGATTTACAATAATCGTGTGAATGTCTGCGACCGAATAGGGAGCAGTCTGAACCGATACATCACATCACTTCGGCACGGAGTGGCGTAAAAAATGACGAATGAATATGAGCTATTTTTTACAGAATGGAGGGACGAACAAGTGAGCGAGGCAAAGAAAAAATCAAAGATTATTTCTTTCCGAGTGAACGCAGATGAATATGATGTGATCGCTGGTACAGCTTCAAGTGCCAACTTGAACATCACATCATATTTAAAGGCGCGCGCATTAGGAGGGAAGATTCATCGTCCACTGATGAAGTCAGAGGATATTCAGAGTATCTTACCACCACTTTCAAAATTATCCGGTGAGATCAGTAGGGTGGGGAACAATATGAATCAGTCGACACGTACTTTAAAAACTTTAGCACGTGAACCCTATATTGGTTCTGTAGAATTGAATGCGATTAAAAAGCTGACAGAAGAATTTCAGGCATCTAAGCATGAATTTGAACGACTTCAGAATGAGGTGCATCAGATATGGCACAGACTAAAGTAGCTTCGTCTAAAAGTGCCACGGCATCCATCAAATATGGGCGTGATGGTAAAGATAAGGACACACAGGAGAAGAAGTGTATTGCGATGTCTGGCATCAACTGTGATCCGAGTAACGCTGAATATGAGTTTGGTGTGGTCAGGAAAGCGTTCAACAAAGCAAAGGTCGAAGGCAAAGACATTCAAGCACATCTCATTGAACAGTCCTTTAAAGGCCGTGACATTGATCCTTTTGAAGTGAATCAGATGGGATATGAACTGGCCGAACGGCTGAATAAAGAACTCGGTGGTGGCTTTCAGGCTGTCGTCTATACACATGGCAATACGAACAATTATCATAATCATATTGTGTTTAATGCGGTGAATTTAGAAGATGGCCATAAATATCATTGTTATCAGGAAAAGAAGATTGTCGAACGGATCAATGATGCCATTGTAAGAGAACACGGCTATCCTGTCATTGAGAAAAATAAAGAACGTGGCACATCAGTTACGATTAAAGAACAGAAGCTCAAGGATAAAGGCGAATATATATGGAAAGATGATTTAAGAGCACGTATCGATCAGGCATTCGAAAAAACAAAGGATAGCCTTCATTTCGATATAGAGCGCTTTAAGGCGCATCTAACCGATCTAGGTGTCAACATAAGGGAAAGATTCAATCAGAAGCAACAGATGACCCGTTTTTCATACGATTTTATCGACCGGGATGGTAAGAAACGTATCATACGTGAAAAAAATTTAGGAGTTGATTATGGTGCCGAGGGAATCCAATACGGACTGGAGCAGGAACGAGAATCTTATGAACGATTTAAACGACAATCAGGATTCACATCTCTCCCAGCAGGTCGTACAGCTAACGTTGAAGTACCAGAAAGCAGAGATCGCATTCAACAGTATGCACGACAAGTACTTGACGCTCGTATCAGAGATGCAGGGGATGAAACGCTACAACGAGACACTCAAACAGGAGATGCGCACGGTCATCAACGAAAATCGAACACTCAAGACCGAACTTCAGAAGACCATCCAACACAGCCAGGACAAGATAGACGCCATGACCGTGGTGGATTTGAACGCTGAAAGTCTTAGACGGGACGTCCTAACGGATCTGAAAAGAGAGATGAAGTCTGAAGTAGAGATGCATCAGACGGAGCTGAATCATAGCTACCTCAGAACAAAGCTTATCCTGAACTATATCCCCGTCATCATCAGTCTGATCTTTGTGATATTCACCATCTATTATCTTATGACAGGGATGCATTAGAATGTTCACATTCCTCTATTATGGCATCCCGATCTGTATCGTTGCTTTGTGTCTCTATTTAATATTTGTATTGACGGCGAAACTTGAGGACCATCTCGCATCGTTAAGATTCACACTGCCTTTATCTGTGATGCTCTTCGGCATAGGATTCACGATCAGTACATGGACGCCTTTATCACCGTTGCCTTATTATCAGGCACATCTACATGTACAGAAAGTCCAACAGCAGTCCAAAATAGCTGAGACCTATCTGGAAGGTTTAGTCGACAAAGGACTACTGGATACGACCGTGAAAAAGCATGTTACACATCAACATTTTTCAGTCGCACAGAAAAAAATCAATCAGATTGATGACCCCAAGAAACGTAAAGCTCTGATGGATAAACACAGTGACTATCTATCAACGTATGAACATCAGATCGGTGACAGGCTCATCCAAAATCTTCAACTCGAACATCTCAGCATCTCTGAATACAGCAATCTGACAGCACAGGACTATGAAAATGTCCGTTATCAGATTCAGCAACAGATCCAAACACCACGAACGCAACAGTTTTTCCTGGAACGTGTCGAGAAGCTACAGAAACGACCTGATCTCGAATATCAATCCGTCACTCCATAACTAGATGACAGCATGATAGACATAGAACTGTTGTGCAATATATTCACGAATAATCCCGATATAGTACGCTCTGTCGCTCTTTATTTCAGATTTCTGTCCGTGATAGACTTTTTTCTTTGCCTTAACGAGTGATTGTATCGCATAGTTCATAATTTCAATGTGATCTTCAGTGCTATAGATGTTGTTACCGATGGTTTCTTTCAGCATTGTTTTGTATAGAGACAGAATTTCTTCATCACTAAAGAAGGGCTTTGCGACGTTATAAATTTCGTCAGGCACTTCCATCGGTTTGATACGGATATTTGAGTTCTTGATATTGTGATATAAAACTTTTGAGTGTTTTTTTACAGAACGTTTTCTGTTACTTAAAAAGATATTTAATAGATTTAAAAAGAATATAGTTTCCTTTTTTGCATGAACATGTTGTAACGCCTGTTGTGACAGCTCTTTCCCGGTCTTAATCACTTGATTAAGCGTGGACATTTTAGCGTGGACATTTTTTTCTCGGATGATTTCATACTGTGTATAGGTATTGATTCTAAAGACCATTGCACCGTTATTCTTACGTTTACCACTGACAGTGTGAATCTTCGTGATATAACCTTTTGCATCAAGATTCTTTAAAATACGGTAGACTGTCTTCTTGCTGATATGTAGAAGGTCTGCGATGGTTTGAAGTTTTAAATGAGAAAAACCAATCACTTTTAAGCTATGTTGTTTTAATACATTTAAAATACGGTATTCGGTCTCTTTAAGGTGACGGTTGTATCGTTCAACCGTACGATCCATTGCGATGATTGTTTCAAAGTTGTTTTCAAAGTCGTTCATGATGTAAGTCATTTCTATCATTCCTTTTTTAGTATTTAGGAACGAAAAAAGAGTGCATGCCGGTCTTTTCCATGGCATGCACTCTATGACTTTTATCAT
>CP079958.1 GCA_019357535.2 Macrococcus sp. 19Msa1099 | reverse complement strand
ATATGATGTTTCCTTAAATCATTCTTTCGATTTGTTTTGTTGAAAACTGTTTAAAAATCGGGTATGATTAAAACATAATCTTATAAGAAGAGTTTAAGGAACATTCTAAAGTGTTTGCCGATGTTAGGGATCGGTAAGCGATTAATAACTGGGCTCAATCAGTTATTAATGCTGAATGTTCTTTTTACGTTCAATTAAGTTATTTAAATTGTATAACTATTAAAGACAAATAGCAAATAAAAATGTAAAGTGTACCTGCTATAAAAATTTATTGATAGAATTCTGAACTCTTTTACGAATTAATAATATAAGGAGGAATTATATGAAAAAAGAAAAAGCAATCAACTTAAGAATGACAGAAAAAGAAATTAGTTTTTATTTTAAAAAATTCCAAGAAAATTTAAAAAAATCTACTCAATCAAAAAAATAAGATTGAGTAGATTTTAATTTATTTTAATCTTTTTTTAATCTTCTGTGGAATATTCTCCTTGTCGATATATTTTAATTCATAAACAAAGTCATTCTTAAAAACAACTTTTACATACTCCTTAGTAGGATCAAATCCTTTGAAGCTTAATATATGTTCTCGGCCACTTTTGTCATATATTTTTATATCTTCATATATTTGACCACCCTTTTCTACTTTACCGTATCCAATTTGCTCTTTTATTAGAGGGTTATATTTATCAATTCTCTCATTGTGTCCTTGACTTATGAACAGGAAAGCAAGAATTAATGTAGTAATTATTACTACTGAAAATAAAATTTTTTTCATTGATAATCTCCTTTATAGATTTCTCATTTTTTTACAGTAAAGCGTTTACAAATATAAATTATCTGTTATTATTGTAAGTGAAATACCAATAAATTGTAAAGGAGTAATAAGTATAAACATTAAAAACCTTGTCTTATCTACTGTTATTTTAGGTTCTGTAGGAGCTGCTATCCCTGCTGCTGCGGATGCAGCTGTCTCAAGCCCAACTTTCAAAGGAGTTAAAATTTCTTGGGATCATGGAAGAAGATATGGAGTTTATAGTTACTCTACTGTGCAAACAGGTAAATTTGAGCACTCAGCAACTGCCAATTCAACATTCTCTGGTTGGAAAAAACCTGGAGTAGTAGCGGATGCTCAACAGTTTGTAGGTACTGGAACAGCGTCAGCTTATTGGAATTGCCGATAAAATTTAAAAAGGTGAGAACGAATGAAAAGTATACAATTAGCAGGATCTATTCGTTATCTTGCCTATATTTTAGTTGCCATTCAAGGGACTTTATTTCTCTTGTTGGCAACTTTTAATTTAGGACAAGAGTATAACAGAAGTTGGGACAATATAGAAAGTAATTCAAACGGTTATCATTTTTATATCAATAATGTATCTATAGATAAAACTGATGAGATTTTAAATGTTTTTAATAGATACAGTGATTTGGTGTTTATAAAATCTATGGACAGTGATGAAAGTAATCAAAAAATTATTGGTGTTATAGGAAACTCAAATAATTTTCCTGAAATATATACATTTAATAAAAAAATCGTTTCTACCAGTGATGTGCATAACTTATTAAAAAGTACAAATTCAGATGCTACTATCGGATTATATAATGGTACTGCTAATCAGATTAAGTCATTATCTAATCCTTATTTTTCAACTAGTCATTCGATTGTTAAAATGAATAACTATATAGATAAAACTAAAAGTATAAATGGGAAGTATACAGTTTATGGGTTAAAGAATAAAAATCAATTACATACTTTTGTTCAAGATTTAATGGCTGTTACCGGACAGTCTAAAAAATCTATAGAGTCTCCAAATGGTGGATCCTATAAAACTAATAATTTTATACCGTTAGTTCTTTCATGCTTTCTTCTAATAAATTTTGTTAGTTTATTAGTAATATTTTTATCTATTGCAGTTAGTAATTTAAAAAATAATGGAAATTTAATTCTTCTGGGATGGTCTAAATTAAGAATAGGAAAAAAAATATTTATTCAATTCTTTTTATTAAGTTTAATATTAACGCCTATATTAAGTATTATATTTTGGTATATTAGTGGATGGTCTAAAGTTTCATTAAAAGTTTTATCCCATTATTTTATGAACAGTATATTTAATATTATTTCGGTATTTATTATTATCTTATTTGTATGTTTAATAGTCTTTTCTATGAAGTCTATAGATGCTATTAAAGGTAAAATACCTAATAAGACCCTATATGGAGTTGGTATTTTAGGATATTTATTTTTAAGTTCTGCTTTAGTGGCAGGTAGTATCTATTTAGACAGTCCAATGAAAGATGTTAATAAATATATAAAAATATCTAACCAGTGGAAGTCTGTTGAAAACTACTATACGCTAAAAGATGTACAAACGGGTTCAGATCAATCTTCTGTAATAGGATTGTCAAATGAACTAAACCAAGATTTCTATGATTGGTATAGTTCTATGTATCAAGATAAGAATGTGTATATATCAACTTCAGAATACATAAGTAAGAACCTACTGAAAACATATAAAGAAAATAGAACTTATGATTATATTCCGAAAAAACCATTTTGGTACATGACATTTTCTCCGACCTATTTAAAAGAACAAGGTATTGATATAGATAAAAAATTATTAGCAGCATCTAATTCAGGGAAAAAAGTATACTTAATTCCAGATAACTATACACAGAATGAAAAAGAAAGCCTGTCTCAATGGTTGAAAGAAAGCGAAACAAAAAATATAAAAGATAATGACATTAGCACCGTCTTTAATAAGAGTAAAGAATTTATTTTCGTTTCATATCATTATAATAAAAAGGTATTCAATTGGAGTAGAGACACAGAAAAGAATATTATGGTATCTAACCCTATAATATACATTGTTACTCCACAAAATATGAATTATCAACAGTCCGAAAGTTTGAGGAGTAATGATTTAAATGGTTATATTAAATTTAAAGATAAAGAAACAGCTAAAAAATATACAAATAAAGACTATTTAAAAAAATATGGATTAGAAGATAACAAAATAAAATTTGTAGCGATAAAAGATTTTATTGATGGTCTTCAAAAAGATCTTTCACAAACAATTTTATGGTTTTTAGGGGTTATTATAGGGATTATTTTACTCTCTATTATTTTACTGATTTCTCTTTCGTATGTGTATCGTGTATCAAATAATGAAAGATTATATGTTTCAAAGTTTCTTGGATTCAACTTTTTTAAAATGTATAAAGTGCCAATGATACTTATTATTGTGGTATGGATAATAGAAATGGTTTTAGTATGTCTGTTTCATTCAAAAATAGGGGTAATTTTAGTTATAATTTATGGCATAATACAAATACTTATATTTTACTTATATATGTCTAAGAATGATATTAAACAATTGCTTCTTTCAATCAAGGAGAGATAATAATGAAAAAGGTTATTGAGTTACATAATGTGTGTAAGAGTTTTGGAGAACGAAATATAATAAATAATTTCTCGATGGAAATATACGATAAGGAATTTATTTCTATTGTTGGAAAATCTGGATGTGGAAAATCTACAATTCTTAATATGATTGGACTTTTAGAAAGTGTAGACAGTGGAGAAATCAAAATTTTTGATAAAAAAATCCCTAGTGTTAATTCAATTGCTGCTACTAAAATAAGAAGAAATGAAATCAATTATTTATTTCAGTCATATGCACTAATATCGGATATGACAATTATGGATAATCTTCAATTGGCTCTAGAGTATACAGAAAAAAGTAAACAGCAGAAAAGAAAATTAATTTTATCTACTTTAAAAAGACTAGGGCTTGAGCACTTAGAAAATGCAAAAGTTAATACTTTATCAGGTGGAGAACAACAAAGAGTTGCAGTAGCAAGGACTATTATTAAACCAGGGAATATTATATTGGCGGATGAACCTACAGGAGCTTTGGATCCTAAATTAGCAAATGTATCTTTTGATTTAATAAGAGAGCTAAGAGATGAATATGGAAAAACAATCTTGTTAGTGACCCATAATATGGAGCAAGCTCGTCTCTCTGATAGAATTATTGAATTAAAATAATGGTTTCTATGGAATATATGATGATACTTATCCATAAAAACAATGTAGATTAAGTAAATAAATTTCTCATGACTTTACTTATTGAATCATTTATCACATCTTGATTTATCCCAATATATCTCAAGGTCACAGACTGAGAAGAATGATTAAATAGATCCATCAATAAGGCTATATCCTTCGTTTGCTTATAGTAATGATAACCAAAGGTCTTACGCATCGAGTGTGTACCGATTTCACTTAATCCAATGGATTTTGCTGAATGATTTAATATTCTATAGGCCTGTACACGACTGATGGGTTTACTTTTGCCCTCAGAATCGAGTTTATTGCTTTTAAACAGATAATCTTCATCCTCCAGGAACTGAATATAACGATTAATATCCTCCTTTAGATGATAAAGGGGGATTTGTTTCTGTTTACGGGTTTTCTGCTCTCTCAGCTTGATTGTATAGTCTTTAATATCCTTTTTCTTTAATCCCAACATGTCACTCACTCTCAAGCCACAGTTAATCCCTAAATTAAATAGAAAGACATCACGCTTTGATCCATAGTACGCGAGTGCCTCCTTCATCTCCTGTATCTTTTTTACGTCTCGAATCGGTTCCACGCTGTTCATCAAAATCACTCCTATATGATACATATAACGTTATTATTAATATCATTATGATACATTATTTCAGACATAAAAATAAACCCCTTTGGTGTCGGGGTTTGTCATGTAACATAATTTATATTGTGTTACTTAAGCGAATGACGCTCAAAATAGACAAAAGTAAACAGAAAAAAACGTTTAAATCATATGTTTAATTTGAACGTACCCTTATCATACAAAAATTTATTTAAAGAATTACCTTAAACTTACCTTAAAAATCTTCCAATATCATTGACTTTTAATGTATTTTAAATGAAACTTTTTACATGGAAATGAGGTGAAATATGATATTATTAAATGAGAAATTAAAAGGATTAAGAAAGAAAAAAGGAAAGACACAGCAACAAATGGCAGAAGATTTATCAATATCAATACAAAGCATTAATAAATGGGAAAATGGAAAATGCTTACCTGATGCTATAAATCTTCTGAATATATCCAAATATTTTAATGTTAGTATTGATGATTTATTAAATAATAAAATTAATGGTAAACTAGTTGAATCTAAGAAGTTTAAATTTTTTAATATATTTAATTAAGGAGTAATCAGAGTGAGATATTTATTAATAATTTTATTTTCAATTTTGGCTAGCACAATATTGACTAGTATTACAATTTGGTATAATACTAAAAGACAAAAAAATACCGGAAAAACACCTTTTGAAATGAAAAATACTAAGGGTCATAGAATTGCTCAATTTATTTTCTATTTTATTCTTGGAATAATATATTTTTCGACAACAATATAAAAAAGGGCGAAAGCCCTTTTCTCTTATTATGGTGTGATTCTTCCAGTTGAATTTTCAACAAATTCAAGATATCCAACTTTATTTTTTTTAGCTTTATCTTTGTAGTATGTAACTTTATGTCGAAAATTAGGACCAAAATAACCCCTTTGCATATATATTTTATCAGTATAATAAATAGTTTTTTTTGACGATATATAATCATCAACGCTTCCACTAATAACCGCTACTGTCCCCGCTCCAATAGGTCCAGCAACTTGTAAACCAACAGCTCCTAAAGTAAAACGAGCGACAGCTAATTTCGCTTTATTATCAAATTTAGTATTTCCTGTTTTTGTTGCATAATACTTCCAAGAACTAGCAGCTTCAGCTTTATTTTCTAATTGAACAGGTTTTAAATCATTAGGTAAAACTCCAATAACTGAACTTCCTAACATTGTAACTGCAACTACAGACAATAATTTTTTCTTCATTTCATATTCACATCCAATCTATTTGATAATTTAATGTTAAATAAATAGGTGTTTTGAATAAACTGTAAATATGTTTAATACTGGCTATATTTGAGTTTAAATTTTATTAAACATATGTTTAATAGTATTGATGTGAATATAAAAAGCTAATCATTAAATTGATTAGCTTTTCTTAGTTCGAACAATATAAGAAATCAAAAATAATATACCTGTGATAACAATAACTATATTTGTAAACATGATTACTGTTTGATTGTGAATAACTCTACCGTTCAAAAAATTAACAAGGATTTAATTTTTTAATAACTAATAATTAAAACTAATAAGAATATAGCTAATAATGTTATAAAAGAATTCATTTTCATTTTTACACTTCCTTGACCCGTTTAAATTTTAATATTTTCGAAACAAAATACTTTTTTAATCACTTAAAGAATCTTGATAACAAGCCACCTTTTTTATTTGTCGTGCTATTGTTTTCTTGCTTATCTTCTTTTAAGTCTTTATAAAAGCTATTAACTTTATTAGTATCTTGTACTTTATCAGCCTTTGTATTATCTTCTTTGACTTCCTGTAATTCTATTTCAAGTGCCTTTATTTTTTCATTTGATTGTAATTGTAATGACTGTTGATTGTGTAATAATTGTTGTTGTTGCTTAAGTAATGAAGTTAAGTCTTGCTTATCATCTTGTAATGATTGTATCTGTTTGTCTTTATCGTTAATCATTTGTCTAAGCAGATCTATTTCATTACTATTGTCTGAAACACTTTGAATGTCTTTATCTTGCTTTGTATCATCATGCATTAGTTCAGATACATCTATATTCAACTGCTTGGCCTTATTTTTGAGTATTCTATTCTTAATTGCTTCAACATCATCAGCACTTGAAACATATAAGGTATTGTCTTGCTTAGTCAATTCTATTTTCAATTTTTTAGCGTTATTAAATACAGTTTGTTTACTTATATTCAATTCATTAGCAATATCAATACATGATTTCATTTCATCAACCCTTTATCAATAGTTTGTTAAACATTTGCCTAATCATATCTAAACTTGTTAATCCTTTGACAATCATTTGTTAAGTATCTTAAAGACAATTATATCAATACATCTACCTTAATTAAATGCAATTAGTTATTAAGTTATTCATAAAGTGTTAGACAACACTTTATGAAATGCTATATCAGTTTATTAAGTGTTAGACAATGATTTGTTAAGGCTTAGTACAGACAACATACAAGCAACGATAATGTATTTGAATGGTTGTAAAGTCCTAAAGTAGTTTAAAGGTTTGTTAGAACGCTTTATTGCTCTTATAAGGTGCTATTTATATGTTTATTCAGGAATATTTCTTAGTTATAATAAAAGAAATAAAAGATTGAGGTGATTATATGTCTGAGGAAAAAACAGAGGTAAAAAGAAAGTTTGGTTTTTATCATCGCAAAGGTGAAAAGATTAAAGTTGTTTTTACTGACGGAAAAGCTATCACTGGAACATATTTATTTGCACCACAGTATGAGATCATTATCGAAACAGAAGATGGACGAGAAATAACGATTTTTAAACATGCTGTAAAGTATGTCTATGTCGTTGATTAGTTTTACAAAGAAAACTGAATGAGATATAATAAAGTTAACAAGTAGAAATTCCATGGAAACACCGAACCCCCTGACTGCTGGAACAGTTAGGGGGTTTTTAGGTGCTGGTATGCCGTCTTAATCCTTACGTTGATCTAACCAGTGAGAAAACAACGCAAGTGCTACGCCAACATACAATGGCGCAATAACGTTAACAAGTAGAAATTCCACAGAGATCACCTCCTTCCATAAGATCTCGCCTATGGAAGTAAAGACGGCGTACTCATTATACCGAATTACTATGGTTTCTTCTATAGTGCTTACCTTATCCATTTTATCTCTCAAAAACACGTGGCATAATAAGGAGAACGATAAACATCAGGAGGATATGCGATGACAAATATTGATTATGAAAAAGAACTACAAGCATTAGAAGAAAAAAAGAAGCAGCTACTAAAAGAAAAGCGTGAAAAAGATAAGAAAGAACTTCAGATATTAAAAAAAGTCTTTGGTAAAGATTTTCCAAGAAAAGAGAATGGTAAATTTATCTCGTTAGATGAATTTAAGAAAAATTATGTCATTTCACGTAAGGATCAGTCAGGGATTGATCCGAATGAATTGAATGCAGTTCAAGAAGAACTCAATCAATTAAAGAAGACGCTGAATGACATTGCGGATGCAATGGACGATTCAAGAGGCTACTGGCACATTAATGATTTAAAGGGGTTAACGAACTGGTTATCACAGTTTAGAACGAAGGGCTAAAATGTGATAAATCGGCTTACAAAAGATACGAGTATACAGTATCTTTTGTATCGAATGAATTGGAGTAGGATGACGAAAGTAGTCAGCATATTCAAATCCATTCGGAGAGGTTTTCTACAAAAATCCTTCAAAACATCATACGATGTTTTGAAGGATTTTTGTATTTTATATCATCTGTTTATTTCGAAGAAATAGAAGAGGATATAAAACGAAAGGGTTAAGGGAAATACTTTTCCCTTACAAGGAGGTGAAGTAGACTTTGCGAAGCAAATGTATACATTCGCACTGCTTGACCAAAACATTTATTGTACAATTTATGGTATAATTGAGATAAACACCGTGACAGAACAATTGGACATAAATGTTTTGTGTTCTTGTGATGTGATGGCTGTTGTTAATCTCAAATGCGAGCGAATAGTGAAACATTTGGATTTACAACAATCGTGTGAATGTCTGCGACCGAATAGGGAGCAGTCTGAACCGATACATCACATCACTTCGGCACGGAGTGGCGTAAAAAATGACGAATGAATATGAGCTATTTTTTACAGAATGGAGGGACGAACAAGTGAGCGAGGCAAAGAAAAAATCAAAGATTATTTCTTTCCGAGTGAACGCAGATGAATATGATGTGATCGCTGGTACAGCTTCAAGTGCCAACTTGAACATCACATCATATTTAAAGGCGCGCGCATTAGGAGGGAAGATTCATCGTCCACTGATGAAGTCAGAGGATATTCAGAGTATCTTACCACCACTTTCAAAATTATCCGGAGAGATCAGTAGAGTAGGGAACAATATGAATCAGTCGACACGTGCTTTAAAAACTTTAGCACGTGAACCCTATATTGGTGCTGTAGAATTGAATGCGATCAAAAAGCTGACAGAAGAATTTCAGGCATCTCAGCATGAATTTGAACGACTTCAGAGTGAGGTGCATCAGATATGGCGCAGACTAAAGTAGCATCCTCTAGAAGTGCCACCGCATCCATCAAATACGGGCGTGATGGTAAAGATAAGGACACACAGGAGAAGAAGTGTATCGCAATGTCAGGGATCAACTGTGATCCGAGTAATGCTGAATATGAATTTCGTGTCGTCAGAAAAGCGTTCAACAAGGCTAAGGACGAAGGTAAGGACATTCAGGCACATCTCATTGAACAGTCCTTTAAAGGCCGTGATATTGATCCTTTTGAAGTCAATCAGATGGGATATGAACTGGCCGAACGGCTGAATGCAGAACTCGGAGGGGGCTTTCAGGCCGTCGTCTATACACATGGCAATACACACAACTATCATAATCACATCGTGTTCAATGCGGTAAATTTAGAGGATGGCCACAAATATCACTGTTATCAGGAAAAGAAGATCATCGAACGCATCAATGATGCGGTTGTACAGGAACATGGTTATCCCGTCATTGAAAAGCATAAGGAACGTGGCACATCGGTCACGATTAAAGAACAGAAACTCAAGGATAAAGGAGAATATATATGGAAAGATGATCTAAGAGCACGAATCGATCAGGCATTCGAAAAAACAAAGGATAGCCTTCATTTCGATTTAGAGCGCTTTAAGGCGCATCTAACCGATCTAGGTGTCAACATAAGGGAAAGATTCAATCAGAAGCAACAGATGACCCGTTTTTCATACGATTTTATCGACCGGGATGGTAAGAAACGTATCATACGTGAAAAAAATTTAGGAGTTGATTATGGTGCCGAGGGAATCCAATACGGATTGGAGCAGGAACGAGAATCTTATGAACGATTTAAACGACAATCAGGATTCACATCTCTCCCAGCAGGTCGTACAGCTAACGCTGAAGTACCAGAAAGCAGAGATCGCATTCAACAGTATGCACGACAAGTACTTGACGCTCGTATCAGAGATGCAGGCAATGAAAGAACACAACGAGAACCTCGAACAAGAGATGAACACAGCCATCAACGAAAACAAAGCACTCAAGACCGAACTTCAGAGGACCATCCAACACAGCCAGGACAAGATAGACGCCATGACCGTGGTGGACTTGAACGCTGAAAGTCTTAGACGGGACGTCCTAACGGATCTGAAGAGAGAGATGAAGTCTGAAATAGAGATGCATCAGACGGAGCTGGATCATAGCTACCTCAGAACAAAGCTTATCCTGAACTATATCCCCGTCATCATCAGTTTGATCTTTGTGTTCACCATCTATTATCTTATGACAGGGATGCATTAGGATGTTCACACTCCTTTATTATGGCATCCCTGTCTGTATCGTTGCTTTGTGTCTCTATTTAATATTCGTATTGATGGCAAAACTTGAAGACCATCTCGCATCGTTAAGATTCACACTGCCTTTATCTGTGATGCTCTTCGGCATAGGGTTCACGATTAGTACATGGACGCCTTTATCACCGTTGCCTTATTATCAGGCGCATCTACATGTACAGAAAGTCCACCAGCAGTCCAAAACAGCTGAGACCTATCTGGAAGGCTTAGTCGACAAAGGACTACTGGATACGACCGTGAAAAAGCATGTCACACATCAACATTTTTCAGTCGCACAGAACAAAATCAG
This sequence comes from Macrococcus sp. 19Msa1099, assembly GCA_019357535.2. NCBI lineage: Bacteria > Bacillati > Bacillota > Bacilli > Caryophanales > Staphylococcaceae > Macrococcus > Macrococcus psychrotolerans. The sequence continues at coordinate 1,207 of CP079958.1, read as the reverse complement.
TCAGATTGATGACCCCAACAAACGTGAGACACTCAGGGATAAACATAATGACTATCTATCAACATATGAACATCAGATCGGTGACAGGCTCATCCAAAAGCTTCAACTGGAACATCTCAGTATCTCTGAATACAGTAATCTTACGGCACATGACTATGACAATGTCCGTTATCAGATTCAGCAACAGATTCAGACACCACGAACGGAGCAGTTTTTCCTGGAACGTGTCGAAAAGCTACAGAAACGACATGATCTCGAATATCAATCGGTCACTCCATAACTAGATGACAGGATTATAGACAAAATAATGTTGTGCTATATACTCACGTAAAATACCGATATAGTAAGCTCTGTCATTTTTAATCTTAGATGCCAGTCCATTAAATTCTTTTTTCTTTGCCTTAACAAGTGATTGTATCGCATAAATCATAATCTCAATGTGATCTTCAGTGTCATAGATATTGTTACCGATGGTTTCTTTCAGCATGACCTTATACAGGGACAGAATTTCTTCATCACTAAAGAAAGGCTTTGCGACGTTATAGATTTCGTCAGGCACTTCCATTGGTTTGACACGAATATTTGAATTTTTAATGTTGTGATATAAAACTTTAGAGTGTTTTTTTACAGAACGTTTTCTGTTACTTAAAAAGATATTTAATAGATTTAAAAAATATATAGTTTCCTTTTTTGCGCGTACATGTTGTAAGGCTTGTTGTGACAAGGCTTTACCGGTCTTCACAACCTGATTAAGCGTGGACATTTTAGCGTGGACATTTTTTTCTTTAAGGATTTCATACTGTGTGTACGTGTTGATACGATAGACATTTGCGCCGTTATTTTTACGTTTACCACTGACGGTATGAATCTTCGTGATATAACCCTCTGCATCGAGATTCTTTAAAATACGGTAGACGGTTTTCTTACTGATATTTAAAAGGTCTGCGATGGTCTGAAGTTTTAGGTGAGAATAACCAATCACCTTTAAGCTGTGCTGTTTTAAAACGTTTAAAATGAGGTATTCAGTCTTTTTAAGATGACGATTGTATCGCTCAACCGTGCGATCCATTGCGATGATTGTTTCAAAGTTATTTTCAAAGTCGTTCATGATGTAAGTCATTTCTATCATTCCTTTTTTAGTATTTAGGAACGAAAAAAGAGTACACGCCGGTCTTTTCCATGGCATGCACTCTATGACTTTTATCAT
>CP079957.1 GCA_019357535.2 Macrococcus sp. 19Msa1099 | reverse complement strand
AAAAAGCTACCTATCCTTTCCTCGAATATTGTCATGAAAGAAACGTATGATCAATATTCCAGAGGAAAAGACGGTAGCATAAATCAGGGTAGGTCAAAGAAAATACACTAATCCCTATAAAATTTGTGCAAACATCTTGTCAGTCTGCCCAAACACCTATATAATAAAATTAACTAAATAAATAACCTAATGTGTTGATCACTTTTTGGTTTGCTTTTACTTTTTTGTTGGTGTTTTGGGCAGGCTGACTATTGATCACAATTTTCGATAAAGAGAGGATTCCCAAAATCCTCTCTTTTTCTTATGGTCTAAAGTCTGGTTACCAAGCAAACTTTAGATTTCTTCCTGGATTCCCAGGCCCAAGAAGCTATAAGAAGAAAATTGTTTCAATCGCTATGAAGTTGTTATATTGCTTATATTTAGAATACACAAATATACAAGCGTTGTAAAACGTTAATTTTTTATAGCATAAAACATAAAACATAAATAATATTTTATGTTTATATTCTTTAAAACCCTCTAGAATAAGCCTTTTCTACGAGCTAAATCTATCTTCTGGTCTATGCTGTTTTCATAAACTTTTTCGTATGTTTCCTTATCTTCACCTTTTAGCTTGTCTGCAAGCTTCGATAATGCGAAATCTACAAGCTCTGCTTTATTCATATCTACATAGATTTGATCTAATGCCGTAAGTTTTGCATGTGTATCTCCAGTTACTTTTATAGAAGTAGCTGCAATCTTTTTTATCTGCATTTCTCTATTCGCAAGTGGATTTTCTCTTAAATGTTCCTTATTATTCTTTAAATCATCTAATAAACTCATGTTACTTCGCCTCCATTTTTTCTAAACGTTCTAAGAATTCGTCTGTAAGATTCTCATATTCTTGAATCGTCTTTCTATCCCAATGATCTTCTTCAGTAATGCCATATTCATCCCAGTACTTCACGCGTTCCATATGTTTGATGATATGTTCAAAAACGTGTTCCTTATATGTAGCAGTCGCATCTTCTAATGTCGTCATATCTGTTTTCGTCTGCTTTGAGAACATAACAGGTACAATTCCTAGAATTTCGAATTTATTTTTATAAGCATCTCTAAACTTTACTAAGTGTTCTGCAAACTTATCAACTGCTCTGAACGATCTTCTGTGTGTCTGCATCACAATTAATGAATAGTCACATGCGTAAATAGCATTATTGCTAAAATCTGAAATTGTTGGTGGTGTATCGATAATGATTAAATCATACTCTTTTCTAACACCTTTTAGAAATTCATCTAGAATTTTTACCTTCTGATAGCTATCTAGCTGAATTAAATGATATGGTAAGCCTACTAGGTTAAAATCTGCTGGAATCAAATCCATATTATCACTTAATTTAATAGTGATTGCTTTTCTATTTGTTTCAGTGATACCTTTATAAATAGATAATTTCTCTAAACCAGCAACATCCTCTAACATATCTTTTCTGAATGTTCTAAGTAGAAGTTCTGTTGCATCTGCCTGGGGATCAAAATCAACGACTAATACTTTTTTATTTCTTTTTTCAGATAAGACATACGCGAGTAAACATGCTGTTGAAGTCTTACTGACACCACCTTTAAAATTATTGATGCTAATTACTTTACCCAATACTATCACTCCTTATAGTTACTTGATTTTATTATAGCATAAAGCATAAAATATAAAACATAATATATTAAACATAAAACATATTTTAAAACATCATGAATATGCGTAAAAGTATAATGAATATAATAAATACTACGATCCACACTAAGCATCCTGAAAACAATAACCATATCAATCTTAATGCAGCTATGATGACACATGGCAATAATATAATCATCACACCTATTATTAATATACCTAGAACACCTGAAGGACCAATCGTTATAAATGCTAATATACTTAGAACCATCATTATTCCAAAAAAAATTAATCTCATTTTTTCACATCCAGTCAATAGATAAGGGATATCTATCTATATTATTTACTTCATAACAATACACTACCATCCTTTAAGCTGAAGCTCCTTCATCTGATATTCAACTAAAGCGTCTTTTAATGTTTCAAACGGAGGTGTACATGATTTATGCGTATATCCTTGTCCTTTCTCATAAGTATATACATAGTATTCACCTTCAATTTCACTAACTATCAGATAAGTGAACACGATTTCTTTCCCTCTCACAAAATTTCCTGGAATCATCTCTTGGGGTATCTCTTTTCTTAAATTCTTTAAACTAATTTTTGTCATTGTGGTACGCTCCTTTTTTCAAATACACGAACTTGTGCAGTTATATATTTATGTTATTAATTTTTATAGTTCAGAAATAACAGTAAGGTACTGATGATGCAAGGGCAACTTGTTGAACGTAGTGATCCCTTGCATCATTAGGCTAGTTGAACATTAGCTTCAGCTGATAGTGAAACTTTATTGTTAGTCTGAAAACTAAAAAATTATATAAATATATAAATGCAATTTGTGTTTTAATCTTTAATTTAATCAATAAATCGAGTGAGCTTATGCGAGATTTATTCCATGCACTTATCACGCCACTAATATAAACGCTTTTCTTATATTAGTGGCGTGATGCAGTCAATAATTTTCAATGACTGCACACGCATTAATTAAATTTTTATATGTTTTAACTCCTATCTGTTCATAGGCACTTTCAATTGTTTCATAGCTATAATCCGTATGTGTATAAGCTAGTGCTTGTATTTCACTGGAAAACACTTCTACAAAACATTCTCCTGAACGGTTATCAATAGCTACATATTCTTTTCCATCTAAATAATAATATCTGTCTTGATGAGATACATTTCTAGATGGCTCTCTATAATTATCAATAATAGACTTACCAAATTCAGAACTAACTTTCATTGAATACCTCCCAACTCACGATAATTTCACCTATGTTATATATCCAAGTATCTTTCCATATCACCTTATATCCTAAAGGCTCCAAATCGTGACGCAATATTGCAATTAAATTGGGTGCATATATTGGTTTAGATTTTAATGATTCACCAAAACGCTTTGTATTTTCGTTTAAGTATTCATCAGCAAAGAATCCTCTACCAAAATCCCACGTAACTGTATTTTCAATATTAAGAGAAGTCGTTGAAAATAATATAAAGTGCGATTTACCTTTTTCTACTGCAATATTTAACTTTTGTTTTAATAAACGCTGGATAAATTCCTGTTGAAACTCTGTTAAATCGGGTTTTTCAATACTTTCTGTAGCTTGTAATTCAAACATGACTAATCTCTCCTTTTTTCAAATACACGAACTTGTGCTTTTGAATTTATGTATTTAATTTTTACGGATTAGAAATAGCATTGACCGAAAAATAATACAAGGGCAATGGAACGTAGTGGAGTTGCAGCGTTTACCCTTGTATTACTTTTTCTAGTTGAACACCAGTTGGATCTTTAACTGGTAGTGAAACTTCGGTGCTAGTCTAAGTAGTTAAAAATTATATAAATTCGGTAAAAGAACGTGAGTGTTTGAAAAAACCTTAATTAAAAAGGAACTTATCTTCAGATAAGTTCCTTCAATGCCTTTCCAACGATTGATTCATCAATCGTTACTCAATCAGTTAAGATTGTGCAGATTTAGATTTCATTAGACAATCACTGCAGAACGGCAAAAGATTGCAAGGGCAACTTGTTGAACGGAGTGATCCCTTGCAATCTTCTGTTAGTAGAACGTCTGCTTTAGTTGACAGTGATACTGTTCTGCTAGATTGTAGAATGATAAATCTGCACAATTCCAAACACGCTAGTGTTTGTTCCTTGCACTGTAAGCCGACAGAAGCCCCCTGGGCTTTGTCGGCTTACTTTAATAATCTGCCATATAATAGTAGTTTTCCTTATCAACATCTATCTGTTTTAATTTATGAAATGTCTCAAATGCTTCTGCTATGTAATGATAATATATATCATCATAATCATAACCACCAAAAAATGGTCCCATGTAAGTTGGTAACAAATTACTAGCTTTTTCAGGTGCCTCTATTATTTTTATCAATCTATCGTATACATCTTCTACCATATAATTATCAAGTTTAACTCTGCCAGGATTACCTAGATAATATCTTTCATCAAAATAACCATGTAATGCATTGAACTTTCTAAAATATGCTATTTCATCTAATCTGCCATCTTCTTCTTTTACAATATACATATCTAATCCCATTATATACCCCACCTTTTTTAATTTTGCATAAAGAATATAATATGTTTTATATTATATTCTTTATGCTTTATGTTTTATGCTAAAATAGATTGTTTTCTCTAAAACTAAAATAACTACTTTCTGTAACAATAATATGGTCTAATACAGGTATTCCTAATAGTTCTCCACATTCTTCAAAACGTTTGGTTGCCTCTCTATCTTCATTGCTTGGCGTTGGGTCATCAGATGGATGACAATGTGCTAAAATAATACTTGCACATGAATTTAAAATTGCTACCTGAAAAACTTCTCTTGGATGTATAGGCGACATATTTATTGTTCCGATAAATACTGTATAGACAAAAGTAATTTCGTTTTTTGTATTTAAACCTACTAACAAAAACTTTTCTCTTACTGAGTTGCCAATCAACTTTTTACAGAAGTCTGCCACATTGTCAGGACTTTTCACTTTAATGCGTTCATCACGTGTTTTTCTGTAATACTGTTTCACATCCTTAATCTCATAGATATAATTTGTTTTGTCAAAATTCATACTAATCTACTCCTTTTTTCAAATACACGAACTTGTGCTTTTGAATTTATGTATTTAATTTTTACAGATTAGAAATAGCATTGACCGAAAAATAATACAAGGGCAATGGAACGTAGTGGAGTTGCAGCGTTTACCCTTGTATTACTTTTTCTAGTTGAACACCAGTTGGATCTTTAACTGGTAGTGAAACTTCGGTGCTAGTCTAAGTAGTTAAAAATTATATAAATTCGGTAAAAGAACGTGAGTGTTTGAAAAAACCTTAATTAAAAAGGAACTTATCTTCAGATAAGTTCCTTCAATGCCTTTCCAACGATTGATTCATCAATCGTTACTCAACCACTTAAGATTGTGCAGATTTAGATTTCATTAGACAATCACTGCAGAACAGCAGAAGATTGCAAGGGCAACTTGTTGAACGGAGTGATCCCTTGCAATCTTCTGTTAGTAGAATGTCTGCTTTAGTTGACAGTGATACTGTTCTGCTAGATTGTAGAATGATAAATCTGCACAATTCCAAACACGTCAGTGTTTGTTCCATAATTTGAAATATTTAAGACTTCTAACTATATAACTATTTTCTTAAACTATTTCAATAAAGATCTTCTACGTTTTTTAACTAAGAATTATCTCATATAACGAAGTTAAAAGATTTTGTTATATGAGATAATTGATTACTTCTTGACTTTTTATACACACACAGAACTTGTCTAGATAAAGAAATTTTGTCTAATTCAAAAACTACTATGCTATCTAGTGTTTCTATCAGTAACTCCGAAACTATCGACACACCTTGTCCATATTTAACACTTTCTAAAATACTTTTTTGAGACCCGATTTCTAATATATCTTCAAATTCAAAAGCGCTTTGAATTTGTTTTAGTTCTTTTAAAATAAAGTGATATAAAGATGAGTGCTCTGATTTTATAATAAATGTTTCTTTCTTTAACTCATTTAATGCAATAGGTGATTGTGGCCAATATGCTTTTGGCGCCACGAGTTGTAATTGATCTTTATATATGACTTTCTTTATAAAATAGTGGGCATCTATCTTGATGTAGTTAGATACAAAAGCAATATCAATTTGATCTGCTGATAACTTGCTCATAATCTCACTTGAGCTGCCTATAATTAATTTAATCTTTAGTTTATTATTTCTTTGATAAATATCATTGATTAACTTTGGTAATAATCTTTCTCCATACAAAGGGGTTGCCCCAATGACAACTCTTGTAGTTTGTTGTGCTTCTTTTTGACCTAGTGTTTCGATTGCTTGATCATACAAAATAACAATTTCTTTTGCATATTTATAAAATAGTTCCCCCTCATTCGTCAGTTCGGTGCCCTTTTGTTTTCTTTCAAACAGTTTTTTATTTACAAGTTTTTCAACATAATCCACATGCTTTGAAATTGTAGATTGATTTAAAAATAAACTTTCTGCAGCTTGAGAAAAGTTATGATGCTCTGCTACTTTTATGAAACTTCTTAACTTATTAATTTGCATACGAAACATCACCTCAATTATTATTCCAACTTGGAATATCTTTGATTTAAAGTTGAATTGCTCTATATATGCTATTATATTACGCTTTAAGTAAGTTATCGATAACAAATAGAAAGGACGGACAAATTATGAATGACAAAAAAATGAGTAAAAATGAAAAAATAGGTTTAATTATTGCCGTTATTGCACTTATCCTTTTATTCTTTATGCCTACACCACAAGGTATGTCACCACAAGCACAAAAAAGTTTAGCTATATTCGTATTCTCGCTAATCATGTGGATTTCAAAACCTATTCCTATTTATTTAACCTCTATTATCGCTATCTTATTACTCCCTTTGACAGGTGCTGTAGAAGATCAAGAAGTCGCTTTTGGTACTTTAGGATTTGATATTATTTGGTTGATGATTGCTGCATTTGTATTGACTTCAGCGATGAGTGAAACAAATCTTGGTAAACGTATTGCTTTAAAATTGATTACGAAGTATGGGAAAACGCCTAGAAACACTTTAGCAGTATTAATCATCATTAACTTTATATTAGCGTTCTTCGTACCATCAACAACTGCACGTGCATCTTTACTTGTTCCAATATTACTTGTATTGCTTGAAGTATATAATGCTACACCTGGAGAAAGTAAGTTTGGTAAATTTATGATGCTTCAAGGCGTTGTTAATAATGCATTTTCTACAACAATGGTTTTAACCGCAACTTCTGCTCAAGTAATTGCCATTGGTTTTATCAATCAACAAACACATACAAAATTAGGGTATATGGATTGGTTGTTAGGTTCATTACCACAAGCAGTATTTTCAGCAATCATTATGTTTTTAATTGGTCTTAAATTGTATAACTTTGAATCAGAATTACCTAGTGGCGAAAAAGCAGATAAAATTAGAGATATTTTCAAGAAACAACTAGAAGCGCTCGGTTCAATGAGTATAGAAGAAAAGAAAGCTGCATTCATCTTTTTTATTACATTAATTTTATGGGGTACTGGGGATTATCAAAAGCAATGGTTTGGCTTTGAAATCACTACTGAACAAACCGCAGTCCTTGCCATGCTATTATGTTTCTTACCCCGCATTGGTGTCCTAAAATGGAAAGAAGCAAATATTAAATGGGATTTAATGATTTTCTCTGCAGGTGCGTATGCCGTTGGTAATGCATTAAATGATTCTGAAGGTGCAAGTTATTTAATTAATCATTTAGTAAAAGCAATGCATTTAGATCAATTTAACCATGCACTTGTTGCAGTCATTCTTATATTCATTACTGTTTTTAGTCATTTAATCTTTACAAGTAAAACAGTAAGAACAACAATATTAATTCCTTCAATTATTACATTAACAACACAACTTGGTATGAACCCTGTTCCAATCGCATTAGCATGTTCATACGGTATTGCTTATACAATCACATTACCACCACATTCTAAAGTCAATACATTATATTTTGGTACTGGTTATTTTTCAGTATTAGATGAATTAAAATACGGATTGATTGGTTGTACAGTAGGTTCAATCATGATATCTATCATATATTTTGGTTGGTTAAATATTGTTATTTAAGGAGTGACATTACATGGCTAATAAATTATTAATCGCAATCGCCGATGGACTTGGTGACCGTCCAATCAATGCATTACAAAACAAAACACCATTACAATTTGCAAAAACACCTTACCTTGATCAACTCGCAAAAGAAGGCGTCACAGGCATGATGTATCCGATAGGTCCAGGTATTCCAGTAGGTACAGATATGGGGCATTTAGTTTTATTTGGAAACCATCCATCAGTATATCCTGGTAGAGGTCCGATTGAAGCTGCCGGAGAAGGCATGGACCTACAAGAAGGTGATATCGCATTTCGATGTAATTTTTCTACACGTATAGACAATAATGTTATATTAGATAGACGCGCAGGACGTATTCGTGAAGGTACTAAACTTTTAGAGCAAGCCATTCATAACATGCATATTGAAGATGTTACCGTTTTATTTAAAGCAGCAACAGAACATCGTGCTGTGCTCATTTTAAGAGGTGAAGGTTTAAGTGAGCAAGTCAGTGATACAGATCCTCATGCACCAAATGATGGTCATCCATTTCACGAAGCAAAACCACTAGATAACTCTAAAGAAGCAATGAAAACGGCAAGAATTTTAAACATTTTGCTAGAGAAAATTTATCAAACATTAAAGGTACATCCAGTAAATATAGAAAGACAAAATAATAATTTATTACCAGCAAACTTTATTATTACAAGAGGTGCAGGTAAGATGACAAACCTGAAACCTTTTACCGAACAATTAAATTTTAAAGGGGCTATTATCGCTGGTGAGAGCACTGTACTTGGCATTGGGCGAATGTCTGGGCTGACACCTATTACAAAGTCGTCATTGACAGGGAATATGGATACGAATATAAAAGAAAAGGCACAACTAGCAATCGATGCATTAAAAGAAAATGATGTTGTATATGTACATATAAAAGCACCAGATATACAAGGGCATGATAATCAACCACATCAAAAAGCAAAAGCAATTGAACTTTTTGATACATTAGTACATGATATACACAAGAAAACACGAGAACAAGTGTATATTGCATTAGCAGCAGACCATTCAACACCTTGTGCTAGAAGAGAACATAGTGGAGAAGCTGTACCTGTGTTGATTCATGGTTCTGGAATTCGAACCGATCACGTTACAACATTCGATGAAATTGCTTGCGCTACTGGTGGACTAAGCACATTAACCGGCAATGAATTCATATCACTCCTATTAGATTATATTGAAAAAACTGTAAAGTTAGGTAATTGATACAATAAGTAGACACCCTCCACGTTTTTCAACGTGGAGGGTTCTGATGTCATGATAATATTGTTATACTCACTAATATAATCATGACATATTTTTATATACTGTTACAATTATACTTTATAATCATATTAATACTTATTAGAAGTAGTATTATTCAATTTTTTTATTTTTATTGCAACCTTTAAATATACAACGACAAACATTATTTTCAAATGATCCAAATAATGTAATTATGTTTAAACCAAAGTACTTACTTGTAGCACTTAATGATTTTACTCCATGACCTACTTTTAAGTGGTTATACATTGCGCCGATTTTTGAAAACTTTTTATTAAATACTGATAACATCTAGAAGATTGAACCGATTAATTCAAAGTATCCTGCGATTTTCATCATACTCGGAGATAGGTTGAATCCTTCTTTAAATTGCTGAACCATCGCCCTTTCATTTTTCACTTTCAGTAAACTACTTTTAAGAATGTCTTTTGCTACGTATCCATTTACAATATGTTTATGCAGTCTATTGCCTCCTAAAACTAATATAATTAACATACTAGAATATACTTAGTGTACCAGAAATCCATTAGACTGATTTTCACTTTGAGGATAGCGTAAAGATAAAACTAATCCAAATAATGAAAATAAGAACATACTTATATAAGTAATATTCATTTGAAATCCCGATTGTACTGACAAATTCATTATCGTAATAAATATTGCAGTTCCGATAGCAGCCGATATTTGTCGTATCATATCTTTCATTGACTTATAGATTTAAAAATTCGACTTAATAACCAAATTTATATAATCTCTATAATCTTATTAAATTCTAAATCTTTAAACTCTTGCTGCACGACTAGAAAGACATTTACCCTCATATTATATTCATCTAATTTATTTATAACTGTCTGAAGTAAATGAATTTTTTCATCTTCATAGTAATATATAAAACATGCTGATGGCTTATTACTGTAATGATTTAGTTTATTGTTGATATCGTCTATTTGTTCCTGAGATAAATCAGGCATAAACTCTTTAGTTTGTTGTTCAATTTGTTTTCTTATGTCTTCGAATTGTTGTGGCATCGTTGCAAATGGGGCCCATTTTATCATTTTTCGACCTTCTGGAATGTTCCTGGATAAATATTCTCTTGGTATCTCTTTATAATTTGTCACTGTCTCTAACTCAACCGGGACTTTTGGATGCAGTGGATTTAGATTATGGGCTTTCAAGTGATTCACCTGCTTTATATACGATACAGTATGATATATCTGAACTATCAAATCCATCTGATTCAAATAAAGTTCCTACAGGAACCATCGTAGCTTCAGCTAAAACTTGTTCGTCTGATATATCAAAATTGCATAGCATATTTACGATATGTCCCTTCTTAGTCTGAAGATCCTCTAGTCCAAATTTACGTTCATGATATAAATCTTTTAGAATCTCAAATGTTATTTCATCAATTATTACACATTCGTATTTTTCCATAATGTCTTTATGGCTAATCATCATAAGCCACCTCTTTCGCCTAATTACAGAACATACGTTCTCTATTTTCAAGCATTTTCAATGCTGAGAAAGCGATTTTAACGCCTCGAAATTGATTTTTGTGGACCGTAGTAAGTTAAATGTCTTAAAATCTACTTTAGAATTATAACTTAAATAATCTTTCTATTTATATTAATAAAAATTCTAATAATTTTATAATTTAATGTATAGCACCATACTTTTCATATGGAAAGGAGGTGCTGGTGTCATGCTTGAAGTTGTTATATCCGTTTTAACAGTACTGATTTGTCTTATTATCACAGGTCTAGCAGTAAACTACATCTATGTTAAGATAAAAGGATAGACAAAACCCCACGTCGGCCAACGTGGGGTTTTCTGATGTCATGATGATATTTGTTATATTCGTTAATACAATTCTAACATATTTTTATATAATGTTAGAATTATTCATTTTCTTTTTTTAATTATATCATCAGCTTTATATTTAAGATTTATATTAAATAATGCGAGTTCATTTTTCATTTTATATTTTAAATATATCATCCTTACTATATCTATAGTTAACCTTTGTACAGATTTAATTATTAAATCTGTTTCTATTGGATCATATTCTATTAATTCTAAATATGCGTTATTGGAGTCAATATTTGTAAGATTAAAGTTCTTATTACCTCTAACATGAACGTCTAAAGACCATGACTGATAAAGAATTTCATATAATATTGATTCGTTTAGGTATTCACATAGTTTAGCAAAATTATTTATATTACCGTTATGATTATACCAGTTCCTTTTATTTTGTAGTATTTTTTTGTATTCAATAATAAATTCTTCTTTTTCTTGCATGTAGTTTGTTTCTTTAACAAATTTTTGTATTTTTTCGTAATCTAAATTAAATTCTTTCCTTATTTCACTGCCTCTATCATTATCAAGATAGATATTCTCATATATCTTTCCACGCTCATATCGAGCATGAAATAAAAATTTTTTTGCTCTTGTCTCTGTATCAGCTTCTAGTAGATATTTAATATATATATAATGTTCAAATAAAACTCTAGTAATAATACTAATTGAACTATAAGTGTTATTTTTGATTAACACTTCTATAGATTTATAATGTGAAGCATAAGAATCAATCAGCTGGATAAATGCGAGATCTTGACTACTAAGTTCCCTTGGTTGAACTTTTTCTATTAATTGTAAAGGAATTTTGTTTAGATATTTACATTTAACAATTATTTCATTCATACATTGTCCTTTCCTACTTATCATTGTGTTTCATTTCTTTTATAATATTATAAATTGTGCCTCTACTCACACCAGCCATTCTTGCTATTTCTTCCCCAGTATAGTCTTTACTATTATATAATCTTATAATTAAATCTTTTTTCTCTTCCGAAATAGATGGTCGGCCACCCAATCGCCCTCTTGATCTAGCAGCTGCTAAACCTTTTTTTGTCCTTTCACTCAGTAGATTTGCTTCTAATTCTGCAAAAGCTGACATCATAGTAAAAAACATTTTGCCCATCGCATCTTTGGTATTAATATTATTATCTATTATAAATAATTCAATTCCTTCATTTTCTAGATACTGTGCTAGTTCGATTAGTTGTTTGGTTGTTCTGCCTAGTCTGTCTAGTTTCGTGATTACCAGCATATCTCCTTCCCTCATATAATCTAAACAATTATCAAGCTCAGTTCTATTTATTTTTCTACCACTGGCTTTCTCTGAAAATATTCGGTCACATCCGAACTGTTCCAATGCATCTAACTGATGATCTAACGACTGATCCTTAGTACTTACTCTTGCATATCCAATTTTGGCCATATTTATACGCTCCTTATTTTGTCTTTAAAAGACTATCTATCACGAAATCATTTAAAGTGTGCTTAAAATCGACTACGATATGTAAAAAAACTCAAACATTTTTTTAATAATATACATAGATTATTATACACAGTTTTTATACAAAATGAATATAAAAATATCCAGAAATTTTTATATTCCTGGATTGTATAAATAACGGTCGTTTTATAAACTTTACTTTAATAGAGTTTCTTTAGTATAAAAATTAGATTTTAAGTTCAATAAGAAGCAATTTCTTCTATTTTTAAGATTTTATCTATCATGGGTAATGAATTATGTGAATTAAAGTCCTGCTCTTTTAATTTAGATCTTAGTATTTCTCTATCATATCCAAATAAGAATTTATACCTTTCATAAAAATCTTTATATTTAAATTTTTCTACAATATAATGTTTTTTATTTTCCCATGAATAGTATTCATTAATGTCAAAATATAATAATGTTCCATGCCAAATATTAATCTCTTGTTTAAATTTTGGATTAATATTAGATACTGTATTTAAAATTATATCAATATCTCCAATTTTATTTCTTTTCATTTCATCGTATAACAAGTTTAAACAATATCTCCTTATGTTCACATAATATCCATTCTTCTTAAAAAAAGGATTTTCTTGATATTTTCTAGGAAAAGAACTTAATACTCCAAATGAAAACTTTCTATTATAAAAGATATAATCACTTAGTATAATATTTTTTAAAGTTTCTATATTATTTCTACTAATTAATACTAAAACTATCTCCAGGTATGAAAAATTGGAATGTCAACAGTTTCTTAGACACTTTTCATGTGTAAATTTTTAAACGCCACAGGCGTTAAATAATGTAATGAAGAATGTGGTCTAAAATTGTTGTACCAATTCACATAATCAAATAATTCGGCTTCTAACTGGTTCAAGTCTTCAAATTTCATTTGTTTTACAAATTCAGTTTTTATTGCTTTCATCGTTGCTTCTGCAACTGCGTTATCATAAGGACAGCCTTTTGTACTTAATGAACGTTTGATGTTAAATGTTTTTAATACTTCATCTATTAATTTGTTGTCGAATTCTTTACCTCTATCTGTATGGAATAATTCTATTTGTTCTAAATTATGATTAATTTTACTAATTGCTTTCGTCACTAAATGGGCGTCTTTATTCTTACCTGCACTATAACCAACGATTTCTCTATTGAAGAGATCAATAAATAAACATATGTAATGCCATGTTCCTGCGACTTTAACATACGTTAAATCACTGACTAAAACTTCTAAAGGCTGTTCCCTTGTAAATGAACGATTCAAGTGATTTTTTATTAATTTTTCATTTGTTTCTTTCTGATGATTTTTATATTTAGCTTTAGTATAAACTGATATTAAATTATATTTTTTCATAATACGACCTATTTTTCGTCTAGATACAATAATACCTAATTTATTTAATTCGTTTTTAATTTTTCTTGTACCAAAGCTCTTTCTATTTGAGTTAAAAGTACTAACAATAGCTTGTTCTAATTCCAAGTCATCTTTTTTGGGTTTATTTGGCATTCGTTTTATTGAATCATAGTAAGTGCTTCTTGGTATTTTTAGGACTTTGCACATTGCTGATACTGAATATTGATAAGCATTCTGTTGAATGACTTCTATTTTCGTCCCATGATCAGCGCTGCTTGCTTTAAAATATCATTTTCCATCTTTAATTGTTGATTTTCTTTACGCAATTTTCTCAGCTCTTTTTCCTCATCAGTTAGATTATCAACAACATTAAATGAACCACTATTTTGATGATTCTTAATCCATTTATCTAACGCCGAAGGTGTTAAGTCATATTCTCTAACAATATCAGATTTAGATTTTCCATTTTCAAATAATCGCACCATTTGAAGTTTAAATTCTGGTGTAAATGTTCTTCTAGTTCTAGCCATAAATAAATCGCCTACTTTCTTAATTTAACAATACATTCCCTCAGGGGAGTTGTCCAATTAAGTGTAGACGATTCAAATTGTTTGCGTTCTATCAAATATTAATATTTCTCAATAACAATATCTATTTAATATTTTTATTAATAACTTTTGATATTTCCACTATTGGAGTATCACTAGGTTTTTGCTTTTCATTTTTTGCTTTAGTAAATACCACAACTATAATAGGTTTGTTGCTTTGCTTTTTATAAACAACAGCAATATCATTCCTCACTCCATAATTAGCTCCCTGCCCACTTTTATCACCAACAATGAATTTTTTATCCATTCCTTTTTTAATTAACGTTGTTCCTGTCTTATTCTTTTTCATTAAATCAATAAGAAATATTTGTTCTTTATATTCTAATACATCTCCCGTTAACATCTTTATTAATGCCTTACTCATGTTTTTCGCTGATATTGTATCTTCATTCTTTTTTGGATCATAAAAATTCAAAGCAACTTCTTTTCTATTTACATTAACACCTTTAATACCTAATGCAGAGAGTCGTTTTTCAACCTCTTTTAGACCGCCTAACTCTTCTATGATTAAATTATTAGCAGTATTATCACTATAAAGTAATGCAGCCTCAATTAACATTTTTAAAGAAACATTTTTATTTTTGTACTTTTCAATTATAGGAGAATAAAGAACGATATCTCTTTCAGAAACTTTCACTTCTTTATCAAGATTATTCATTCCAAGTTTTTCTATTAGTAAAGCACTGTTAATAACCTTAAACGTTGAGGCATATGGGAACAATAGTTCCTCATTATATGACAATTTTTGTTTATCAGTTAAATCATTAACATATACACCCGCTTGAATATTGTACTTATTTTCTATAACTTTAATATCCTCTTTTATTTTCGAACTGTTGATATTATTACTATTGCATCCAGATAAAAATATTAGTGCAATGATAAGCATTAAGAATTTCTGCATTTTATATCACCTATCTATTTCATATTTTTTCGTTCCATTTTCATATAATTCATCCATTATCTCGGCAAACTTTCTTGCATTATAACTCGACATACCTTTATTCTCTACATTCTTCACACTTATACCTAACATCATATTGGGATTATTTTGATCATATCCAACAAACCAACCGATTTGAGCTCCTAACCCCTCTTCTCTAGAGGTTTTCAATTCTGCAGTGCCAGTTTTTCCAGCAAACTGTGCATAATTTCTTTCTGCATCCAATCTATGTGTCCCAGTAACTACTTTTCTCATGCTTCTTGTTAATATATCTACGTCATCTTTTGAAATAATATGATTTTTCCAAATATCTTCTTTTGTTGTTTCAAATAATTTAGGTTTCATCATTTTACCTTCATTAATTAAAGAACTATAAATAGATAATATTTGTACTGGACTTATAAGTATTTCTCCCTGGCCATATCCTGAATCAGCTAGTAATATTTCATTTTTAAAATTATTTTTTAAACTTTCTGGATTTGCAATTTGTCCTTTTTGAAAATAATAATCAGAAGGAATATTTCTCCCAATGTCTAAAGCTTTCATGCCCTTAATAAATTTTTCGGAACCCATATCGAGGGTAGCTCTTGCAAAAAATATATTATCAGAATGTGCTATCGCTTTTTCTAAATCAATATCTCCATTAACTTCCTCAAACCTTGTAACTTCATATCCTCCCCATGAAGAATTTCTCTGCCATCCCTTAGTTACTATGTTGTAGCTGGTTGATGCGTCTATAGTCCCATTTTTCAAACCTATGATAGATGTTATTAATTTCTGAGTAGATCCTGGGGAAGAGGTTGTCTGAAATTTATTTAACAGGGGCTCTTTCTTATCATTAACTATCTTTTTGTAGTTTTCGTCGGAAATGCCGAACATAAACTCATAGGGGTCATATGCAGGATAACTAACTAAAGCTAATAATTCACCAGTTTTAGGATTCATGGCTACTCCTGAACCATTATCTTCTTTTAAATGACTATATATACTTCTTTGTACTTTGCTATCAATTGTTAATATAATGTCCTGTCCATTTTTTGGTTTCTTTTCTAACAAGACATCTTCATCATTATTTAATGCATCATCACTAGTTATGACAACTTTATAACCATCTTTATTTTGCAATTGTTTATCATATTGTAGTTCGATACCACTTTTTCCTACGATTGAGTGTTCATCATAATCCTTAAACTTTTTATTCTTTAATTCTTCAGCATTAATTTCTCCAACATACCCTACAAGATGTACTGTTGCTTCTCTTAATGGATAAACCCTACCTTTTGTTTGATTAACCGTCAAATGATATTTTTGGATACCCAATTTAAGTTCATCATCCAACTCTATGTACGATTTTAAAGGTAAAAAAACACCTTCTTTTACCCATGTTTGTTTTAACTTTTTATTTAGTGTCGATTCACTTATTGATAACAATTTTGAAATATTTTTCTTATTTTTTTTATTTAAATTTTTAATATCTATTCCAACTTCGTAATGAATTCCGTCTTTCGCTATATCAATCCCGTTTCTGTCTAGTATTTTCCCTCTGAAAGATTCCAAGGTTTCTATACTGATTTGATTTCTATCAGTCAATCCCGGTATTATAACCTCAGGTGACCAATCCAAAAGCCATTTTTTTGTTATTTCATCCTTTTCAAAAGAATAGTTCCCTTCTCTAGAAAAATTACCATATTTAGTTCTAAAATTTAAATTTGCACTATATTGACGTTTATTTTTTTTCTTTTGCACGAGTCGTACATTACTAACTTTCACTTCTTTAATACCAAGAGAAGCATCAATCTTATCCATTCTTTTATATCTCTGATCTTTGTCGTAAAGACTTTTAGATAAGAATGTCGCATGTTCATTCAGATATTCCGAATCCCTTAATTCAATAGCATCAAATATTTTATCAACTTCATCTTTTTTCACAAAATTATATGCTATTAAAAGGCAAATACATATAATTAAAATTGCTAAAGCTTTATTTTTCATAACAACCTCCTTGATTACATTTGTAATATATCACAAATGTAATCATCAGTCAAAATATGTTATAATTATATTGGAGGTGTCTAATGAACTTTATAATTGTTAGTATAATAATAAGTGGGCTATCTTATACTCTCGCTCAAATGTATAAATTATTACTGTATAAATATAAAAGAGTAGATTATAAAATATTTCCTTGGGTTATTGTACTGTTAAGTACATTTATACCTTTAATACAATTTAATTTTTCGCCCTTTAAAAATGCAGAATTACTTATTGAACCGATCGGTAAAAATTTAAATCCACTTCCAGTTCCTATCAGGAAAATAGATACGAAAGATTTAGCGGTTTCAATATCCAACATAAATTATAATTTTCAAGAGTTAGTTAATTACTTTTGGTTTATTGGTATTTTTATATACTTTCTTTATTATTTAATGTTGATATCAAAGCTTATAAAAATAGTTAACAGTTCTAAGCTATCATTAAATTATTCTTGCAAATATGATTACAATATATACATTTCTCAAGAAACAACCACACCTTTTACATGCTGGATTGGTAAGCATGCAATATTTATACCTGCAAAATTACATAAGAAATTAGACAGCAGGGAAATAGATGCAATTATTAAACATGAAATTACTCATATACGAAGAAAAGATATTTTTAAAAATTATCTTTTTATTATCAATAAAATTGTTTTTTGGTTTAATCCTTTTGCTCATTTCATATCGAAAAATGTAGTAAATGATTTAGAAACAGCTTGTGACATGGAAGTGATTAAAAGTTCATCAAAAGCTGAAAGAAAAATCTATGGCATGACATTATTGAAAATCAGTCTTATGAACAGTAAAAAAGAACACTTTATATTGAACTTTGGTTCACCCACTAAATTTTTAAAAAAACGAATAGCTTTTATAAGTAGAAATGATTATATATCCGTTTCTAATAAAGTACGAATTCTTTTTATAAGTTCTACACTGCTAATACTCATAACAATAAAGCCTTTGATGGCATATGAAAATATATCAAATTCTAGTTACTCTGATGTCAATCTAAAATCATTAAATTATAAGAATGTTAACTTACAAAAATATTTTTCCGGATATGAAGGAAGTATTGTTGTATACAACATTAAACGTGATAAATTTTTTATCTATAACGAAAATATAGCGTTAGAAAGAACATCTCCTGATTCAACTTATAAACTGATTAGCAGTATTTTTCACCTTAACAATAAAACAATATCCATAAATCAAAATAAATTACTTTGGAACGGAAAGAAAACCCCTTTTAAGGTATGGAATAGAAATCAAAACCTCGATACAGCATTAAGATATTCGGTAAATTGGTACTTCGAAACATTAGATAATTATACTGATAAGAAAGATTTATCACATTTTTTATCTGAATTAAATTATGGGAATAGCAATATTGAAGCTTCTTTAAATAGGCCGTACTGGTTAGAATCTAACTTAAAAATTTCTCCATTAGAACAAACTATGATATTGAAGCGATTCTATATCAACGATTCATTATTTAAAACAAAATATACTGATTTAGTAAAAAATTCTCTATATACTTCTAAAAATAACTATAAGCTGTGGGGAAAAACTGGTACTGCTATTATTAATAAACATGAGATAAAAGGCTGGTATGTAGGTGGTTTTGAACAAAATCAGGAACCATATGTATTTGCAACATTAATCAAAAAAAATGATGAGGCAAATGGAGAAAAAGCTAAAAAGATTTCTGAGAAAATTATCAAAACAAATCACTTTTATTAAAAGGATGTATAAATCTATGAATAAAATAAAAGAATTACCTTCTAGTGAATTTATAATAATGCAAGTTATTTGGAAAAGTAATGAGGCATTGAGTGCTAAACAAATTATTGATTTGGTACTTAATGATAATGAATGGAGTCCCAAAACAATTCGAACTTTAATCGGAAGACTTGTTGATAAAGATTTTCTATCAAAAAAAAGAAAACAAGATGTCTACATGTATGCACCGATTATAGATGAAGATATTTATAAAAGACATTCTACAAAATCCTTCTTAAATAAACTTTACGATGGCACCCTTAGTAGTCTTGTAATGAACTTTGGTACACCTGAAGAATTGACCGAAGAAGAAATAAAGGATTTGAAAAAATTACTTGATAAAATAGAAAAATAATTATTGGGTTTGTCAAATTAAGTGTGTAAGTTATTCAAGATACTTTATAACTCTATCCTTAATTTGATCATGTAAAAGAAGCTGATTCATTACCATAGACCAGTTTGGAATGAAGCCAGTTGACCATTTCTTTTCAAATTCTTTAGTTCGAATAAACAGAAGTTTTAGGAGTGCATTCTCATTAGGGAATGCGCCTTTTTTTGTTACCTTACGGGTAACTAGAATGAATGTGAATCGTCTACACTTAATTGGACAACTCCCCTGAGGGGATGTATTGTTAAATTAAGAAAGTAGGCGATTTATTTATGGCTAGAGCTAGAAGAACATTTACACCAGAATTTAAACTTCAAATGGTACGATTATTTGAAAACGGAAAATCTAAATCTGATATTGTTAGAGAATATGACTTAACACCTTCGGCGTTAGATAAATGGATTAAGAATCATCAAAATAGTGGTTCTTTTAATGCTGCTGATAATCTAACCGATGAAGAAAAAGAGCTCCGAAAATTGCGTAAAGAAAATCAACAATTAAAGATGGAAAATGATATTTTAAAGCAAGCAGCGCTGATCATGGGACGAAAATAGAAGTCATTCAACAGAATGCACATCAATATTCAGTATCAGCAATGTGCAAAGTCCTAAAAATACCAAGAAGCACTTATTATGATTCAATAAAACGAACTTCAAATAAACTAGAAAATGATGATTCAGAATTAGAAAAAACTATTGTTAGTACTTTTAACTTAAATAGAAAGAGCTTTGGTACAAGACGAATTAAAAATGAGTTGAATCAATTAGGTATTATCGTATCTAGACGAAAAATAGGTCGTATTATGAAAAAATATAATTTAATATCAGTTTATACTAAAGCTAAATATAAAAATCATCAGAAAGAAACAAATGAAAAATTAATAAAAAATCACTTGAATCGTTCATTTACAAGGGAACAGCCTTTAGAAGTTTTAGTCAGTGATTTAACATATGTTAAAGTCGCAGGAACATGGCATTACATATGTTTATTTATTGATCTTTTCAACAGAGAAATCGTTGGTTATAATGCAGGTAAAAATAAAGATGCCCATTTAGTGACGAAAGCAATTAGTAAAATTAATCATAATTTAGAACAAATAGAATTATTCCATACAGATAGAGGTAAAGAATTCGACAACAAATTGATAGATGAAGTATTAAAAACATTTAATATCAAACGTTCATTAAGTACAAAAGGCTGTCCTTATGATAATGCAGTTGCAGAAGTAACGATGAAAGCAATAAAAACTGAATTTGTAAAACAAATGAAATTTGAAGACTTAAACCAGTTAGAAACCGAATTATTTGATTATGTGAATTGGTACAACAATTTTAGACCACATTCTTCATTACATTATTTAACGCCTGTGGCGTTTAAAAATTTACACATGAAAAATGTCTATGAAACTGTTGACATTCCAATATTATGCTGTCCTTCCTTATACAAAAAAAGATGTAAAAAAACCAATTCCATCAAGTGAACTAATGACAACAGCTCCTAACCTAGTTAAGTATTATAGCAATATAAAAGAAGATATAATTAAAACAGAGTACAATTCAAAAGTTCAAGGTAAAAAAGGAGAATTTTATAGTCTAACAAGAGTTGGAACATATACTTTTTCTCCATATAAAGTGATTTTCAGAAATAATACAAAATGGGTTGCAGCTGTAGTTGAAAACATCCCTACAATATGGGGAGAAGGTAAGCCACCTTTATTACTTGATCATGCTTGTTCTATTTCACAAAATATTCTCGGTGAGAATATTACCATTGATGAAGCTCATTACATTTGTGCAATAATGAATTCTTCAATTGTAAATGAGTATATAATTGGTTCTTCAGACAAGCGTTCCTTTAAAACAGACTTACCACTAAATATCATTAAATATAATCCGAATGATGCAATACATTCAAAATTAAGTGCATTATCAAAAAAAGCTCATGTTAGTGAGTCCAACAATCTTATAATCAAAGAAATTGATTCTCTTGTACTAGATTATTTAAAAAATATATAAAAACAGTCTATGGTTTTTAAACCATAGACTGTTTTTTTAAGGAGATAGAAAGAAATGAGAATAATTAGAGATTTTATTGACTTCCAAAAATTTATCAAGAATACTAAAAATAATTCGTATATATCGATTGTGAATACTATTTATTGGACAAGTTTTGATAGCCTTAGTAATAAGTGCAATATCATTCTTTTAGAAAATGGTGACAGCTTGAAGCAAATATTTTATATTTTTGATAGAAAAGATTCTTTGAACGTTTATATTCCCACTCATTTAGAGTTTATTAATGAATTTATTATATTAAAATTTGATTTTAAAGATATATATATAGTAATCGATAGTACAATATTATCAAATTTTCGTTTGTCAAAATAAGCTAGACAATTTCTCATCTTCGATGAAACTCATAAATACTTCCAATGGTGTTTTATAGCCCAGCGATTTTCTGGGACGATGATTAATATTTTGAGCAACACTAATAATATGATCATCAGTGACTGAATTAAAGTCTAATTCTTTATCTAATCCACTGCGTCTAAGTATCCCGTTAGAATGTTCATTCAATCCACGTTGCGACGGAGTGCCGGGGTCAGCAAAGAATATCGAGATATCGTGTCGGTTACAGATTGTTTTCCAGTTGGAGAACTCCTTACCACAATCGAAAGTAATCGATTTAAATATATGAGCAGGTAAAGCTGAAAACATAGAGTGAAGCGCATCTTCAATATCATCTGCCTTGCGACCTTGAGGTCGTATAGTGATAATCATCTTAGAGATCCTTTCTACTAAGGTTATGACAGCACTCCCATGATTACGGCCAATGATAGTGTCACCTTCAAGATGACCAAATTCTTGAAAGAAGAAAGGAAACTCTTCTATTCTTTCAGAAATGTGTCTTTTGAAAGCCTGTCTACCTCTTTTTTCACAATGACCATTTGGCTTCCTTTTACCTTTCATAGGTAAAGATTGTACCGAAAAGACGTTTTCCTTAAACATTCTATAAAGAGTTTTTACAGAACAATCAATCGGGTGTTCACCTCTGCCAATAATGGTGTCAGGTGTCCAGCCATCGGCTACTTTTTCTCGAATATAAGCTGACTGATTTTCTGGAAGTACTATTCTATGTCTGCCACAATTTGATTTTCTTTGCTTATACTCTTGGTAATATTCCAGTGCAGTTATACCTGTCTTAAGTGCATTTATTACGTTATAAATTGTCTGTCTTGATCGTTTCAATCTCTTTGCGATTTCTTTTA
Source organism: Macrococcus sp. 19Msa1099 (assembly GCA_019357535.2). Lineage (NCBI taxonomy): Bacteria > Bacillati > Bacillota > Bacilli > Caryophanales > Staphylococcaceae > Macrococcus > Macrococcus psychrotolerans. Next base: position 43,587 of record CP079957.1, on the reverse strand, counting down.
CCGAAAGATTTTGATGATAATATGATTCTATGAACGTGAGTTCATCCGTGTTAAGATGTTTATAGGCCATTCTGTACTAACTCCTTATGTTTTCTTTGGTCGGAAATACATATTGAGTTTAGCACAGAAGGCTTTTTTAGTTGTCTAGCTTAATTTTACAATCGACGAATTCTGAAATAGAATATTTTAATTACTATAAATAGACACAAATCCACATTGAAAGTATATTCAAATTAATAACCTCATTACTTATGATACGATTCTCTCAAAGGAATCCTAAACTAATTTATTTAAATACATTCATTTTGCATATACTTAGTTTTATTTATGGTAGGCCTGGGGTTTCCTTATTTCTGCTATGAACAGAATGATTTCACAAGCTGTTAATGAAGATGAAATTGAAGATATTAAGAAAAATAAACTCCATGGTGTTGAACTACAACAGAAGTTATTTACTATTGCCACAACAAACATGATTTTACGTGGTGATGGTAAAAGTAATCTCCGTCGTGATGATATATTCCATGTGGATATAGACGATTATAATGATAAAATCACTAAGGTGCTTATCAACCCACCGTATTCACAAGCGAAAAACAAAGACCTATTACATCTGTCAGAAATAAACTTTATTAAACACGCCCTTATGCTAATGACACAAGGTGGTAGATTAGCAGCCATCGTCCCACAAAGCACAATGATTGGTAAATCTAAAAAAGAAAAAGATTATAAACGTGCTATATTAGAGAACAATACACTTGAAGCTGTTATCACAATGAACATAAACACATTCTATGGTGTTGGTACAAACCCTGCAATCGCAATATTTACAGCTGGTATACCTCATCCAGAAAATAAACGTGTTAATTTTGTAAACTTTAAAGATGATGGATATATTGTACGTAAACACGTAGGACTTGTTGGTGATGGGACTGAAAAATCTAAGAAAGAATTCTTGATTGATGTCTTATCAGGTAATGAAGATGCTGATACAAACTTTATTGTGAAATCAAAGATTACTTGGGAAGATGAATGGTTACACAGCTTTTACTACTATAACGAGGAAATTCCTAATGAAGAAGACTTTGAAAAAGTGATTGCTGATTATATGACATTTCAAGTGGATATGACACTTAACGGTAGAGGTGATTTATTTGAATAAAAAATGGTTGCCTTTTGAATTATCAGATAGCAGATATTTCACACTAACATCATCTACATGTTTCATTGATGCTACAAATATAAAAAACCTCGGTGAACAGATTTACCCCTATATCACACGAACTGAAAAAAATAATGGTATAGCTAAATTCATATCACAACAAAAACATCCTATTAACAAAGGAAATGTCATAACGATAGGTTTAGATACACAAACAGTATTTTATCAAGAATACGACTTCTATACAGGTCAAAACATTCAAGTGTTAAATGTAAAAAACCTCACTAAGAATATTGGTTTATTCTTAATACCATTGATAAAAGATAGTTTAATGTATTTAAATTGGGGTGGCAATGGTGCAACTCTAGGACGTTTAAAAAGAAAAAAGATTATGCTACCAGTAAACCAAAATAATGAACCTGATTATGAATACATGGATCAATATGTTAAATCCCTACACAAAAAAACATTAAAAACTATTCAAATCTTTAGAAAGAATAATGTAACTAATATTTCAAACCCAGCATATTGGAAGCCAGTTTCTATCAATGAAATATTCAAAGAAATCAAACGTAGAAAAAGATTAATCAAAAAAATCAAAAAATAGGTAATATACCGTATATAAGCTCTACTGCTTTAAACAATGGTGTAGATAACCTAATATCAAACAATAAAAATGTGAGATTTTTTTCTAACTGCATAACACTAGCTAATAGTGGAAGTGTAGGTGCTACTTTTTACCACCCGTATAAATTTATAGCTAGTGATCATGTTACAAGTTTAATTAATAATGATTTTAACAAATATATTTACTTGTTTATCACAGCTACAATAAGACATCAGATACAAGGAAAATACGATTTCAATCGAGAAATAAGTGACAAAAGAATTAATAAAGAAATGATAATGTTGCTGTTTGACAAGAATAATCAACTAGACTTTTACTATATGGAAAACTATATGAAGCAAATTCAAAATAATCACATTGATAAATTATCGATATTAAAATAAAAAAATTTGATAAGCTCTTTATAAATTTGATACTTAAAAATCGAAAACTTTATAAAGAGCTTTTAAATTTAAAAACAAAAAAATTAATTCAAAATTATATTTATAGTAATTATACTCTTGCTTGAATAACAAAATATAATTTAAATATTTGAATTTGTAACTATCGTTCTTTTACATACTTTTTCTTCAATATCCACTTTTATATAGTACAACTGTTATTAAGAATCTTTTTTAAAATTATTTAATATGGCATTTTTTCACTTTCTTTCCACTTCCGCAAGGACATAAATCATTTCTATTAACTTTTACATCATTAATATCTGAATATAACTTTACAGTTTTCTTATTTAAAGTATTTATAGATTTTTCCACTAACAAGTTATGAAATTTATGATCCCAATTACCCTCAGTAGTATCCCAATAGTGAAAACCTGCTGTCATCTCTAAAAGATAATCAGGTTTCTTACACAATGCTAGACCTATAAATGTAGTAGCTAAAACTTCTATTTGTTCCCATGTTAATGGCATAATATTTTTTAAATCAATCTTTTCAGATTCTTTTTTCGACCAGATTACTGGTAATACATATGTTAAAAAATTCATTTGATTTAATCTAGCTATTTTTACTGATTTTTCATATGAAGAATAATTTGGTTTTTGGTATACCTCTTTAAACTTTGATAATGATTGTTGGTAAGATTTATTCATAATAATATTTTCACATTCTATTTCAAAGGGTAATACCTCATATGTTTCACAGTTTTTAGGTATTTCTTTAACTAAATACTCTACTGGACCAGTAAAATTTGCATCTACAACATAATCTAATGGATTCAACAACCCTTGATTTACATCATGTAGTCTTATAGCTTTGTACCACTCTGATTTATCTATTATTAAATAGTCTTCGGATTCAAAAATATATAGTTTTTCAGGATATCTTAAACAAGTTAAAATAGAATTTGTTATTAAATTTTGTAAATTATCAGCATTTATACACCATATATAATAATCGTTTTTCGTTACATAATGAATATTCTTAAGTTCATTAAATTTAGTATATTTTGAATAATTTGTACTTCTCCAAGTAGCTAATAACATCTAATTCACCTCTTATAATATATTTTTAATTATTAATAGTCTTAATTAACTTTCCTCTAACCATCCAACGTGCTGTTCCTTTTATATCAGTACAAGTAATTAATGTAATAATTTTATCTCCCTCTGCATCTGCAACTACATCTCCTCTATTAACGTCTAGTACTTCAGTTTTAATAACTTTATATACATATGTTCTATCCTTATCTGTTAGATATGCTAAATTTCCTTTTTTTACTCTCATTAATGGTGAAAACAATAAGTTCTCATTCGGCATATGATGTCCTGCAATCGCATAGTTACGTTTTCCCATCTCTTGACCTGGCTTCATCGTTCCAGTTGCAACATTTAGATTTTCATTTGTTAAGCCTTCTAATACGGGCAGTTCCAGGTTCACTTCAGGTATCTGAATATATCCAACAAGAAAGTTCATATTCACTTCTTGAAATTTGGGAATTCTGCTTAATGATTGAATAGCACTTGGGTCATATGATATAGAATCATAATTCTCTGTATTTTCTTGATAACCTATATTGTTTTTATCGGCAGTACCATTATTATTAGTCGATGATATACTATCATCTGTCGCCTGCTGCATTGCATTGATTTTCTTTTTATTTTCTTTGATCGTTCCTTTAGATACATTGATTGTTTCTTCATGAATTCTATTCATATGATAAGGTTCTATAAAATTATTAATTACATAAGGGGTAGCACTTATCAGTAAACCTACTATTATAAATAGTATAAATAAGAATTTTATTATTTTATTTTTATTCAAAATTGTTCCTCCATTAAATAAAAAAACTGCCTAAAATGATTGAAATCATTTTAGGCAGCTTTTAGTTTTTATAAATCTTCTTGGATTGTAGATACTGGGATTTCAAATTTCTCACCATCATATTCAATCGGCTCATTGTCTATGATTGTAACGCCATTTGATATATTTTCTTGTTCATAATTCATTTTATTTTCCTCCTTACTTTTTCTTTTTTTGTTCTAGGTGATCCTTATAAGCTAACAAATCGCTTTTCAAATACAGATGTGTGGGCTTTGTGGATTCTGAATTAAGATTTAACGTTACAAATGGCTTGATGATACCTCTATTACATGAAGATACAAAAGCTGTTCTTGATTGACCTGTTATCTTATGGGCATCCATACCCCTAATAATATTTTCTTCTATCCACTTTTTCATGTTTGCATCACTTTTATTCATATGTTCACCTTTTATTAAACTATTTTAATAAAGTTTAACATATAACATTTAACATATAAAATTATAGATAATGTTCTTTTATACTCTTTATGGTCTTTTTATATTCAGTCAATCTTTTTTCTTCAGATTTAATAAATATAAGTTCTTGTTTTGCTAGAATATCTAAAAAATAGGAAATAAGTTCTTTATTTTTAGTAAAAGCAACGGTCCCTCTGCCATTTGAAAGTCTAATGATTTTATCTATATCAGAGTGGTTAATATGTCCTTTTGCTAAACAAGGGTGATATTCTATCGTATACATATCTTTCAATTCTGCCTTAATATTTAATTGAAAAACATCAAACGTATCTTTCTTATTACAAAATACACAATATATCTTTTCCATAGTACCTCTCCTACTAATATAATACTATAAGTCTTACAAAATAGCTATATATATACATAGCTGTTTTGTAAGTTTTTTTATTTCCTTTAACTTATCTCTGTCACATAAATTAACTCCAATTGATTCAGCTAGTTTCTTTGCACTAGACGTAAAATAAGAGTTTGTAAATACAAATGCCTCCTCTGCCCTATAGTACCCTTTTGCTGAATATACTTCCTGGACTGCTTTAATTCCAACTTTCCCTTTATATCTCTTAGCTTGAATTACGATAATATCTTTTTCACTTTTTAACACTAAATCAGCACCAAAATCATTTGATGACTTTGTAACTATCGATCTATATCCCATTTCATGAAAAAGTGATTTTAAATAGTTCTCAAATTCTTTGCCAGTCATATGATCTATCGCAGATAGACCAGAAGAAGCTAATCTTTTATTAGCTTTTTTGTGTCTCGATTTCTTTATAGTAAAGTAAATACAGACTATCAAAAATCCTGAAAAAATGATAATCTCTATCATCTTTCAATCTCTTCATCTTTATTTTTTACTGGATTAATATCTATATCTTGTGTACTTGTTCGTACTAAAGGTCTATTTAGCTCTTTAATATTATTTTCTTTTATATACTTTAATACTTCATTCCAATCTTTCGTTGTTTCAATATAACTGATATCAAATTTGATTTCTGACATAGCATCTTTAATCTTCTTTTTACTATGCGCTTTGCCATCTAAGGTATAGTCCAGATCATTATAGTTCAATACATACTCATCTTTAACATTTCTGTACAGCTTAATACCTGTATTGTTAATTGTAATATTAGTATTATTATCATGTTCTAAAATCTCTAAGAAACTTTCTATATCCATATTTGAATTGGTTATTTTATTTTTTTCAAATCTTGGAGGCAGAGAACTATATGTTGTCGTCTCTTGATTACCTATTTGTACTGAAGCTGATTTTTCACTTACAAATCTTCTGCCTGCTTTGTCATTATCTACACATAAGACAACATTTTCTGGTAATTTACCTGTATCATCATAAATATCTTTCATTGCCTGGTACATTGTATTTTCTTTCAATCCATTCATACTTATAAATCTAGAATTTATTGGCTGATAGATTGATGCGTATGATAATGCATCTATCGAAGATTCGAATACAAATAGATTTTCTGGTTTACCAAAAGTGACCGAAAAACCTCTATTTTCAGGTACACCTGATGCTATTTTCATGAATCTTTTTTCGCCTGTACCTCTTTCTTCGTGACCAATAATTTCACCATTTTTATGCCACATAAATGCAACGTTTTCATATTTGTCAGTTTGGCGGATTATACCTTTATCTATTAGCTTTTCTACTAAAGTAGGATTTATTCCTCTTTGTTCTACTAAATATTCTTCTGCTTTTGATGTATTATCTCCCATATGATTTCTATCATACGTATATGGTTCTTCTACCTTCTTATATTTACTATAATCAACTGTCTTTATCAGTTCATCTGCATTTTCCATAACATCTCTGACTGCACTTCTAAAGTCCATATCAAAATACACTCTAGCAAATCCTACAGCACCATAACCACCTTCATCACGACTATACCAGTTAAATACATTTTCAGATGGTGTTATTTTTAATGAATCATGTTCAGCTAACTGAAATGTTCCCTTGGAAGATTTTTGGACCATTAACCCTTTTTTCTCGATATAATCCATAATATTAACACTATTTGCCTGTTTTACCAGTTCGTCAGGTAATTTTCTATTTTTCACTGAATAAATTTTTGCTATTTCTTCATTAGAATATTTTTTCATAATATCTCTCCTCAAAATAAAAGAAGCTAGATCCTATTTTTAGAATCTAGCTTCTTAATTTATATAATTTTGGTGGTCTATAAATTTAGTAAAGTACTTTCGTTATCGATCCCTTTTTACTGATAATCCGTATTCTTTCATAACGATCACCTTGTATTGATAAGTAGTATAGTGAATATAAAGATGTTAAAAATACTATGTGTGATGATAGATACAAAAATACTATTAGATTTATGATAGACTAAACAATAAATTAGCCCATTAATTATAAGAGGTATTGTTAGTATCATATCTTTACCATGTACTAACCCAAATACAAAAGAACTTATAATTGCAGTCACAATATTTATAGGGTATTCAGCATCTTTACGAAATAACAAGTATCTAAAAATAAATTCTTCAATTACAGGAGCTGCTAAAAAAGTAATAAACTTCGCAGATATATTATTTAACAATTCTCCTGTTTTATTTATATCATTGTTTACGATGTCTATATGTAATAGATTAAATATTATTCCACATATTAGCTGAGTAAAAATTAGTAACAATACCCCTATTGTGCACCATCTGATATATTTATTAATCATAAATCCCCTCCTATAATAAAATAAATAACGCTATATATAAATATAGCGTTATTTATTGAAATTGAAAACTGTCTTGTAATCTTTATCTAGCATTAATTCTGTATCAAATGTCCCTTTCTTTCCTTTAAAGCCTTTAATTTTTGTTGTTTTACCTTTATTTATTAGCTGTTTTATATTTGATTCACTTAGTTTTTTAGATGCAATAACACTATTTATGGTAAAGCCACATTTTTCACTACACGCATAGAAATCATATTTATTCGTCTTGATATGCTTGATATAACCCTTATTACATTTCGGACATATTCCTAATCCTTTACCTTCACTTTGTTTAACACTTTCTAAAGTTGAAGTCTTTACATTTTCATTCACCATAGCTGGTATATCCTTAAACAGTTGTTGAATAAATATTTCGATGCCTTCTATAAAGTTTTGTTGAGTTTCTTTGCCATCACTAATGAATTTTAATTTCTCTTCCCATTTCCCAGTCATCTCAGCACTACTTATCAATGATCCTTCCAGGGCACTACATAATAACCTACCTTTCTCTGTTGTTCTCAACTTTTTCTTATCAACTGTAATATAACCTTTATCGATTATATTCTTAACAATAGCAGAACGTGTAGCCGGTGTACCTATCCCTGCTGATAGACTTTCTCTTAGTTCTTCATCCTCTATTGTCTTTCCACAAGTTTCCATCAATCCTCCTTCTCCTCCAAGTGTTGCTTCTGTTAGGTATGATGGTGGCTTTGTTCGTCCTTCCTTACCATATATACTAAGTTCAACTTGTTCACCTTCTTCAAATGACGGTAAAGTTGTTGTCTTTTCTTCTTCAGTATCGTTACTTAAATTTTTCCACCCTTGAATTTTTGGTGTATTACCACTAGTTTTAAATATAACATCATTCACAACTATCTCTACTTTAGTTTGTTCATAGTGATAATCATCTGCAAAGATGGCCAGAGTTTGTTTCACTACTGCATCATATATATTCTTTTCTTGAACAGATAGGTCATCATATTGTTGCTGAGATGGTATTGTTTTTGTAGGAACGATAGCATAGTGTTCTAACACCTTATCGTTATCTACATAAGTCTTACGTGGTTCTGTATATTTAACATCAAATGTAAGATTCAAAAGACTTTTATAATCTTCTAAATGATTTTTCAGATACTCGAACTCTGCTGTTGTAATTAAACTGCTGTCTGTTCTAGGGTATGATAAGAACCCTTTATCATATAATGACTGTACATAGCTTAGTGTCTGATCCAAGCTATATCCCCATTTATTATTTCCGACCTTTTGAATACCACCTAATTTAAACAATTTAGGTGCCTTTGTTGTTTTAGGAGTAACTGTAATTGATTTAACTTCTCCTGGAATATCACTTAATCCGTTATTATTGATGTATTCATTTATTTCATTATTACTATCTAATCTTACATCACTTTTTAACTGATATTTAATACTATCTTTCTTCCCATCAGCGACTAAATCAAAGTATATTTTCTCTTTGAAGTTCTCAATTTCTTTTTCTCTGTTATAGACCATAAATAATGTTGGTGTCTGCACACGTCCTACAGAAAAAGCACCGTCTGTTCTAACGCCTTTATTTTGAAGTAGTAGAGTAATCAACCTTGTTAGATTCATACCTACTAAGTAATCGCTCTTTCCACGTGCTTCGGCTTCTACATAATATCTATATGTTTCTTTTCCATCCTTTAATTTTCTGAAGAAATTCTTTAACTCAGTTGGCTCTTGTGTATTTGCCCACAATCTTTTAATTGGAATATCTTTGATGCCTAATAAATTTAATACATAGTACGCAATAGCTTCTCCCTCTCTATCAGGATCTGTAGCAATAACAATTTGATCATTATTCGTCAGACCTTTCAACAATTTCCTCATAGAATTAAACTGGTCCTTAACTGAATATTTCGATTGATATTTAAATTGTTTAGGTAAGAATGGTAAATCCTCTAAGTTCCATTTTGCATATTTCTCATCATATTCTCTCATCGGTGCAAGTTCTACAAGATGACCAATACACCAAGTGATATAAACTTCACCTGGAAATACATCCGTTTTACCTTCTAAATAACTTGTTTTTCTACTAAAACTACCTAATGCTGCCCCATATTTTTTCGCTTGATCTGGCTTTTCAGCAATTATGACTGTTTTCATTAATAATCCTACTTTCTATTCTAAAATTTACTTAGCCCCTGAATTGGGGCTAAATATTAATTTAATTCCATCTTCTTTTCGTGTGTGCTTTCTCTCGATATATTACTTTCTTTCATATTATCAATAGATTTTTGATATATATCAGGAACACCATTTAAATCTGCATCAATTTTCACTTGTTCCATAACTGTCTTATTATTAAATACATTAAAATCCCCATCAAATAATTTTTGATGAGGATTAGTATATACTTCATAAGTAAATGCTTCTATATCAAAATCATTACTCTTTATATTCTTTGATAATACTTTAAGAGGCATCACTTGGTTAGTTTCTTTTATATGAATGATTGGTTGTTTAAAATTCCCATCTATATCTAACCCCACTGTTTTAGTCTTAGATAGTTCATCCAATCTTTTTACTAAATACGATGGTTTAGATATTTCTGTAGTCTTTAGTGCAATCCCTGTTTTAGTATTTGATTTAATAGGTAAATATGATTGAAGTTCTTTAAATTCTTCAAAATCCATAGGGTAGTTTCCATCTAATGAAATATTATCAATAACCGTTACATTTTCCATTTCTTTTAAAAACTCCTTAGAAATATTTTCTTCAATTCCATTTATAATACGAGATGACGTATGCTGTATATCCTTTAAAGATGATTCTACATCTTTTATGTTCTTTAGATTATCAGTCCAGCTAGCTATATATGGAATTGTTTGTTCAGACGTATCAATACCAAAATGTTTATTAACAACAAAAGATGTTAATTCTGCTTCTAATTCTTTTACGTTTAGTCCCTTATATTCTTTAGCATAGGTACTTTCTTTGTTATGCATTAGTGCATGTGCTGTTTCATGTACTAATGTCATTATATTTTCACTTTCAGTATTTAAACTATTAAGTGCAATCTTATGATTGAGTGGTTCATAGTAACCTTTTGCAGTACCTAAACCATTTACGCTGAAATTTTCAACGCTAACAGGTATTCCTAATTTCTCTAAGTATTTTATATTAGCTTTTTTAATTTCTAATGCTAACTTTGGATTATCTAATTTCAAATCTATTCGAGCATTTGGATATACCTTCGGATAATCTTCTGGTTTCGCATTAGTTTGTGTTAAATCATAAACCGGTGCTAGTTTATAGAAAGTTTTTTGCACTGTTATAATTTCTTTATTTTTTACTTTCTCTCTTTCTTCTTTAGTAGCATACTTCAATTGTTTTAAATTATCATTTCCAAGTTTCATATAAGTAACTTTATTTGGAGCTAGTATTTTTATCGGCTTTTGATTTTCAAGGATATCGAAACCTAATTCTTTAAACTTCTCTTTTGATGCTACAAATTCTGCACCTGGATATTGATTTTTCATCATTCCTATATTTCTAGGCGAATAATCGTACATATTTGACATAAACTCAAAATATTCTTTGACATCTTCTACATTCATTTTATGAAATGATATTTGTTCAAGTGCATCATCAGCCCATTTTTTCTTTTCTTCTTCTTTTGCTTTAGCCCAGGATTTTTTATTATATGCCATAACTAGTCCTCCACTATTTTATTTTCTGATAAATCAACTGTTACAAATATTTGTTCTTCAGATTCATTGATAAGTTCATAATATTCTTTAGTAGTACTCACAATAATTTCTTTTTTTAATAACGGACTGTAGACTCGAACTTTAAGTTCTTCGTCACTGACAGCAACAACTAAACATTGATCTAAATTCATCTCACATACCTCCTGTCAAAAAAATTTTAATTTTAATCAATATAAAAATCTCGTAAATCAAAATTATCAAATAACCAATCTGTAGGTTCGCTGTTGCAATATTCTATCCAGCACTCATCTATTGAATTATTTTGGTCTAACCTGTAATGCACAGCTAGAGCTTTATCACCTTTAATCAAATCAATGCAAGTACTATTTGTTAAATGCTGAAGGATTACTATTAGTCCAACTAACCTTTCTTTTTCATATGATTCTTGAAATTCTATAATTGTTTTTTCATCTCTGTTATTTTCATAGTTGGTATAAAGTACATAACGTTTTTTCATTGTCCTCACCTCCTTTAAAATAAAAAAATTCTTTTAGTTTAATCCAACTAAAAGAATTTTTATCTACCATATTCACTTTCATATCTCTGTCTTTCTAAATCTCTCTGAATATTACTTTGTAATTTATCATGTTCAAACTCTAACTCTCTATTCCTGCGGTAACTTCTAAATGTACTTCTGACAGCTTGATTAACTTTAACAGGAGTAATAGGAGGTTTAAACTTTATTGTTCCATTAGATTTTGTTTTTAAATTTCCATCAATATATTTATTCCTATCAACTAATCTTGAATTTTTCACTTTAGTTTTTTCATTGTTTATATTTCCATTATAATTTTTATAAGTCATACTCCTATTCTCTTTTTTTAATTCTTTAAGTAATGCATTCCCCATTCTTCCTTTTAAATCTTCTAATTTATTTTTCGATGGGTCTTTATATCTATTATCTTTTCCTTCACCATATAGATCTTTGTAGAAATCTTCCTCATCTTTTAGTAATTTAGTATATACCTGATAATCTTTTTTATTATTAGTTTTAATATAGTTCATTGTATAGTTATCTATTAAAGGTCTTAAGTTTTTCATTTCTTTATTATTATATTGCCACTTACTTTTTTCTTTCGGTAAGTTTTTTCTGATTGTATTTAGCAATTTTATTTGAGATGTTTTTGAATCATCTAACTTTATTGAATGATGTAAAGATGTTCTTAAGTCGCTAATAGCTTTCATATCTTTAGAACGATCTATTAATTTATTTGCAAATACACTTTTCATATTATCAAGCGTTTTTTTCTTCAGCTTTGCTTTAGGCTGTAATTCAAACTCTCCTGTAGGTTCGTAATGTTTACTACCAAGTTTTTTCATTTTCTCTACCATAACAATTGGTCTTGTATTTTTCATTTCGACGATTGAAGTATGAACATGAATATTGTCTGTATCATAATGTATCTCACCACACCATACAGCCGAGCTATCTATTTTTTCTTCCTTCAACATAGTTCTAATAGAAGATCTTACAGCTTCTTTTATTTTTATCTCGTTTAAAAAACCTGTTTCTTCATCATAGAGTTTATGTTTTTTTAAAAATTCATTATCAAACGAATAGACATTCCCCCAGAGAACACTACCGTTTTCTTGGCCTTTATTAAATGCTTCTTTCATTACTTCTTTTTCGTCAGAAGTAAAATGATTAGTATCATCTCCAAATAATCCTGAAGATTTTATATTTTTATTCATATAATTTATATAATTTCCAAAATTGATATTAGGAGGATTATCATAAGTATTATTGATAAACTCAAATAATGTTTCATCTCCACCATCTTGTTCATAATCATAAAATTCAGATAATACTTCTTTTTCATTTTGTATTCTTGTATTTTTTTCTTCATACCTCTCATAATAATCAATAATTCCGCTGTAGTTCTTTTTATTATTTCCAACAACAAAATTCGAAATGACTACGATACCAGCCATTCAATCACCTCATTTTTTTAATCAAAAAACATTTCCTCTTTTTTATTTTTTGTTTGTTCTTCAATTGCATTTTCTACTAATTGTTTAGCTGCATTGTATGATGTTGACAAATTTTCAGTATAAGAAAAGTTAGGTACTAATCCCTGAGTATCTAACTGCATCGTTAACATCTCTAATACAATACATAAATTTTTATCCATGATATTCATTTTCTTTTTAAAATCATAGTCTTCATTGTTAAAGGAATCACTCTTAAATAAAACATATTCAAGAACTTCGTTCATGGTTTTTAAATTTTTTTCAGCTTTTATTTTATGCAAAACTTCATCAACACGATCATCAATATACCAAGTTCTTCTGACACCCATTTCATTTCCTCCCCGTATACTTTTTCAAAATATTTTTTTTATTTCTTCTGTATAACTATTAATTTTATTTGTTTGTTCTTCAATGACATCAATTAATTTATTATTACTAGCTACGACATTCTTTAAAATCTCATCAACTTCTTGTTCTCTCAATTTAAAATTGTCGTGTATCAATGCTTTCTCTAGTATGATATTTATTAATTTATTTTCTGAAATCTCTTTTTCACTACTCAAACTTTTTAACTTTGCTATTACTAACGGATCTTCTATTCGTATTGTTCTTTTAATCATCTCATCTCTCCTACGCTAAAATTATTTTTAGATTTATTTTTACGTATGTATACTGTATGCATACGTACGAGTTATGCATACGCATATTGTATGTATGCATACAGTATGCGTATAGGTATGTTTTATATGCATACACTATACATATAGTGGTGGCACAAAAATTTAAGGGTAAATAACTCGGCACTGCCGAGTTCACCACGTTTTGGCACAGCCAAAACATCAAAGTGGTGGCATTACCCCTTATGCTCATGTTTTAAATCCTTAAAAATCAGTAGAGATTTACACCCTACACAAGACTTCAACTCCTTTGATGTTGCGCTTTAAGATGATATCTCTGAAATGTCATCTTCAATTTTTATCATTTTGTTTCTCAGGTTTAACAATTCTTCGTTATAGTTTGAGATTTCTTTTTCTTTTTCCTGAATAGAATTCTGCAATTCACTGATCTTTGCTTCAGCATTTATTTTTTCATTTTCATCAAGAACATTGAGTTCTTTTTGTATTGAAGTGATTTGCTTTTCAGTAAGTTTAATCTCTTTTTGCTGAGTATCTATTTTCTTTTCAACACTTTTTTGTTCATTTTTGTTAAAAGATAAATGTTCATTCAGACCTTCTTTTACATAAAAAGATTCAGATTTTAATTTCAATTTATCATCAAATATTTTCTTTGGTGTATCAATATATAATGATAATTCACTAGCTTTATTTTCTTTGTCCTGTGTAATAACATCTTCTTTCATTTTTAAAACAGTCCTTACAAGATGATTTCTCTCTACATCTTTAACTGAAACGACCAGATAATTCTTTGTAGGTAAATGAAATTCTGTTTTTAATTTTGTTGTAATATCATCTTGATAGTTAGCTTCTGTTTGAAAATTTTCTTTAGCAATCGGAATATAATTTTCATCACTTTTATTATTTTTAAAGTATACCTTTGCAATTAATTCTTTAGTATCTGGATTATATTTCTTTTCAACAAGATAAAATGTATAATCATTTAAACTCTGTCCTTTATACATCTTTGTAGCCAGTTTATTTCCATCTTCTTTAGTAAGATAGCTATAAGCCCAAAAACTAATGTAAACTGCTATCAAAATAAAAAGGACCTTTTTATAAAAAGGTCCCTTATCTCTACGAGATTTATTTGCGCTAAATAAATTCATACTATAATCTCTCCTATACATTTAATTAAATATTTGTTCAGCTTTTATATCTGATACTGGTGATATTGATACTATTTTTTCAATTTTCCATTCATTATTTTGTTTAATATATGTCGCTTTCATTAAAAAATTCCCGACGGTGCTATCTTCACCAATATGTGATATTGTTTGATAAGTTGTTATACCTTCAGCTTGGCTTTCTCCCTTCTCTTTAATATATGTTCTAATATTCTCTGTATCAATACTCACTTCTTTTTGAATATATCCTTCGGTTACATCTTTATTCTTTTGTTGATCTATATCTTCAGTACTCAACTTACTTATATCATGAATATAGTGATTTTCAATTAAATAATCTTGTGCTTGACCCGTTGTATATGATTTTAATCTTTCATTTGTTTTTTCAATATCTGAGCTATCATTTAAAGTTTTTATAAAATCTTCAGTAAATGATACCAAATATTCTTGTGCATCATTTTTGTTTACAGTTGTTGGTTCTTCGATAGTATTTTTTTCTTTAGTAGCTGAAAAATTTTTTTCAGTTTTTTCGTTAAGTTTTTCAAAATTTTTGATTTTATTTTGAAGTATTTCATTTTCTTTTTCTACATTATTTATTTTAGAATGTGATATGAAGTACCCGATACACAATACGATTGATAAACCTATAATTATAATTCCTGATAATTTGTTATTCATATTAAACATCTCCTTTTTTATAATCCACAGCCGAGACTACCTTTGACATTAAATTTTTTCTCCAATGGACTGAACCAATCAACAGCTGCACTTATAGTATATTGATTATTTTTTAGCGCATCTAAATGTAAATGTGGACCACTTGTATAACCTGTATTACCAGAAAGTCCAACTTGCTGTCCTGCTTTTACAGTATCACCTTTTTTTACTAACACGCCATTTAATTTTAAATGTCTATAGTTCATATATAAGGTTGGATTGTCTTTAGAGATTACAGTGACGTGATTATCTTTACCTAATAATGAACTTGACAATCCACCAACCGTATATCCATTTACTGCCTCAACTACCTTACCGTCAGTGATTGCGTATATTGGTGTGCCTTCTGGCAATGCTATGTCTATTCCTGGATGACCAGGATATCCTCCGATCTTACAAGTAACACGATTCAAAAGTTTTGGATCAACGGGTGAACCAATTGCGTTTCCATCTAATGTCCCACCAGATGCCTGTGATAAATATCGCATAACATGTTCAACATATTTAGGGTCACCATAACTTGTCCATCCTGTTTCTTTTGCCATTTTCTTTGAAAACTGTTGTGCAATATCTTCAGAGAACTTTGCGCCTTTCTCAAAAAAGAAATCTAAAAATCCTTCACCAAAATTGTAACTTTGTAGTGCTGCTTTCCAATTGTCATCTCCAATTTTTTTTGCTTTAGATTTATTTAACACTTCTTTATATGCCGACACTCCTGCTTTAATTGATTCCGTCGGACCTATTGTGTTTGGTGGTAGCCCTTTGCTTTCTGATGCTTGGAATATATCCGACACACTTCCTCCACTTTCCTGTGCACAAATTGCTAGCATGACATTTAAATGACTTTCATCTACACCTTGAGATTTAAGTTCTTTTTTTATTCTGTCTGAATGTTTGGTACATCCTTCAGGTAAAGCTACTCCGTCAATCGTACCCATAGATGATGATTGTTCTTGTTCATATCCTTCATTTGATCCACCTAGAAATAAGAGCATACAAATTAGAACTATCGGGACAGCAGTTATCAAAGCAATTGTGAAAGGTGTAGATGACGTTGCAATTCCTGCAATCCATAGCATTATTTTTTTTCTTGTTGCTTTCTTCAATTTATTTTTTAGAAATTCTATCATTTAATATCCTCCAATAAAAAAAGACACCCTTAATAATAAGAGTGTCTGTAAATTTTATTGCCCCCCACTGAATCGACGCAATTGTTCTTCTGATACATCATTGTGGAAAAGCGTATTGTTTGCACCTTGTATGCTTACGATTGCTTCACCTTTTCCTAGCGTTGGAATGATTTCGTACTCACTTTCTTTTATTGTTTCTCCTAATACATCTCTTACGGAATCAATATCTGATCTATCAATCTGAAAGAAAAATTTATATTGCGTTAAGGCAAATATTTGTTTCAGTTGCGTTGTTGCATCATTATTACTGTTTTCAGGTAGTAACTGCTTAGGAGATTGTGTCGCAAAAATAACTCCTGCAAGATACTTACGCATTTCTTTCATAAAGTTAACAACGAATTCAACTGTATTTAAGTTATTTACATTTACGATATTTTGACATTCATCAATGAATACCATAAATCTTCTAGCGTTACGAGGATCAATTTTACCGTCTTCTATCATCTTCTTATATTTTTTCCCGTTCTTTAAAGCTTGTGACCAAATTAAAGATAACGCTACGAATAACTGACATTTAAATACGTTTGGTGATAACTTTTCAAGCTGTTCTATGTTATAAAATACAATCTGTTCTTCGTCCATGTTAGGGACAGTCGTGTGGCCATCAAAAACACCACCATAAACATTAATCATATTATCTAAAGTTGTTAATATTTTTTCTTTAGTTACTCGTTTTTGACTTGTCATCTTAGATTCATCCAGGTTATGAATAAATGCTCTAAATTCGCTTAGTATTGGATATTCTTCTGGTCTGTGGCCTGTAACTACCATTTGCTTTCTTTTACTTCTATCAGCCGTCCATAAACCTACGTGGATATAAAAATCATTAAAGTAACCTACACAATCCATTAAATCTGTATCTGTTAAGTCACCATTCATCAATGACATCTGCATTTGAAGTTTTGATAAATGTTGAGTGTAACAGGCTTCTTCATTAATCATAAGATCATAACCTTCAATATCAGGATTATCTTCTTTGTCATACGTTGCTGTAGGCAATATTTCAAGCATGTTAATCATACCTTGTGATCCATCCAGTGATATCATCTTCCCTCCCTGTTCACGTACAACTTGCTTGAAGTCTCCTGCTTTATCAAAACCTCTAATGAAATGATTTCTAGCAAACTGTTCTTCTTCAATCACTTTTAGAAAAGTAGATTTACCACTTCCCATCATCCCAAAGACAATCGAATTAAATGACTTTCTTACGTTATCGACTTTGAATAAGTCTAGGTATACAGGACCACCTGTTTCAGTCGTACCGATAAATGCACCATGTTCATCGTTGATTGACGTATGGTCAAAGGGATAACCACCCCCAAGCGTTGATGCTGGAATCTGTTGTCCATCTTTAAAATTCACACCATGCACTTGTTTTTGTCTGCCATATTTCATAACCAAACTTTGCCAGTTTTCTTTTGTCTCAAAGTTCATTACTTGTGATTTTATACCTCGAGCTTCTAAATCAACTCGTATTCTGTGAATTTCGTTATCTAATTGTTCAAGAGTTGGTTTATAAATAAACATTCTAACAGTAATCTTTTTGATTTGTTCACCTAAATCATTAATCATATGAGATACACCTAAAAGTGTCTGATACTTATCTGTAGATGAACTTTTTGTCATAGCATCTGCTTTATTATCTTGAATACGAGCTGATTGTTCAGAAAGCGATCTCTTTAAGTTTTCTTGTACCTGTTCTCTGTTTGCTGTAGAGATATCTTGAACAGTGATGACACCCTCACGATTTACGATGTGTCGCATCCAATTGTCATATACCGTTGATGGATAATCATATATCGTCAAGCATGCTTCATAGCCATCACCTTTTTTGATGTAGTTTTCATGAAATGATATGCCCCCCTGGGGCTGTGTCTTAGCAATAAATTCTAAATCATAATTATCTTCTACAAAATCATCAATTTTCTGCTTAACAATCTGTTCATCTTTTTTCTTAAATCCAAACATATTTCATTCTCCTTTAATTTAAAAAGCCACGCATCTCAATGAGTTACATAGCTTTTATATAGTATGTTACATAAAACATAAAACATAAAACAATTTTATATATATTGTGTGTTCATGTTATTCAATTGAAACAGTACATTCGTTTTTTTCTTTTGTGATAGAGGATTTTTCCTTAATAAGCCTCCTGAAGTCTGTCTGATGTTATCTTTAACGACAGACATACCTTTTTTACTATCTGCATATACAAACACATAATGATCCATCTCTTTATGTGTTTTTGCTGAAATCTGTAAACGTCTGATGTTATCCTGTTGATATGCACGTTGTAACGGATTTGTAGTCGTTTCATATTTGTGTAGCCAATAAAGCTGTTGAGCCTCAGAATCTGAAGGATACTTAAATGAAATGACTTTGATATCTTCTATATTGATACGATAAAATGATGCAAGTTGTGTCATTAGCTGTGCTTTTTCATCTGCGTTGATTGTATTTAGTGCATGTGTTTCAAACTGATATATTTCTGCGTAAGTATTATCTTCTAATAAAAGATAACCTTCTTTTGTTATCTGTTTATAAGGGATAACATGTAATATATTTAAATCAATCGTTCTATCTTTATTTTTCTTTCTTTCATTTCTATCTCTCTTAATCGCCACTTTTTTTGGCTCGACAAAACCTGACATTCGTTACTTCATCTCCTTTTTAATATATTTCGTATAATCTAAACTTCTGTAACCATTCTTATCCATCCTGAACATAGATGCGATTACTAAATACATCGGTTTATCAGGGTTCGTTTTAGGTTTTGCAATCGCAATCCCACCTACAAGAAATTGAATAATTACAATAATAGTTGTAAGTATCGGGCCACCATCTATAAAGTTTGCTAACATAAAACCCAAAACAACGAATATAATAATGACAATAATATCTTTTAACGTTGTTTTTCCGATGATTAATATATCTGCTTTCATATCTCTTGGTATTGTATATCCTTGATTTCCAATATTTTTACTCATTTTTTCCTCCTATTTATTTCAGATAATAAAAAAAGGCATTTGCTAACGTATCAGATAGCAAATGCCTTTTAAACAATATTAATGATATAATATTAAAGCCGTCTTTACTTCCATAGGCGAGATCTTGTGGAAGGAGGTGATCTCTGTGGAAATAATCTTTGTTGACATTATTGCACCGATTATTGTCGGTGTCATCCTTACGTTGTTTTCTCACTGGTTAGATCAACGTAAGTCGTAAGACGGCATACCAGCACCTAAAAACCCCCTAACTGTTCGCAGCAGTTAGGGGGTTCGGTGTTTCTGTGAAAATAATCTTTGTTATCATCATTATATCTTAATTAATAGATATTTACAAACATGGATTACATCTTTATAAATATCGTTGTACCGATTATTGTCGGTGTCATCCTTACGTTGTTTTCTCACTGGTTAGATCAACGTAAGGCGTAAGGCGGCATACCAGTACTTAAAAACCCCCTAACTGTTCGCAGCAGTTAGGGGGTTCGGTGATACTGTGGAAATAATAATTGTTAATATTATTATAGCTTATCCAGTCTTTTTTTACAAACCCATGCTAATCCATGGACTATATCCTTGTTAATAATATTATACCTATCAAATTTTACAATAGCATAAAGTATAATATATGCTTTATGTTTTATTCTTTATCTATTCCTTTAAATAAAGTGTTTGTATCCTGTTTTTGAACAGTGACTTTTTCAAGTTGTTGATTTACATGTTGAAATGCTGTTCTCTGCTCTTGTGTGAATGTACCTGTATTTTGTTGTATCACTTTTTCAAATACTGCTCTTTCCTGGTTAGTCACTTTTAATGGTGATGATATTACTTTCTCCATGATTTGTCTTTCTTCAGTATTCATATTTGATCCCTGCGATCGAACGAATGACTGCATAATTGGTTTTACATCAGAAGATACTGTACTTCCCAACTGCTGATTTACTTGCTGAAACGCTGTACGTTGTTCTTGATTCATATTACCTGTATTTTGACTGACAACTCTTTCAAATACTTGTTTGTCTTGACTTGTCGCTTGTGATGGATTAGAGATTACTCTTTCCATTACCTGTCTATCACCATTACTCATACTCAATCCTTGATTCTGTATAAATGATTGTATTGCAGGTTTAACATCTGGTGCAATCGTACCATTCATCTGTTGGTGTACGTTTTGGAAGGCTGTTCTTTGTTCTTGATTCATACTACCAGTGTTTTGACTGATAATTCTTTCAAATGCCTGTCTATCTTGACTTGTTGCTTGTGTTGGGCTAGAAATCACTCTTTCCATTACCTGTCTGTCACCCTTACTCATACTCGACCCTTGATTCTGTACATATGATTGTATTGCAGGTCTTAAATCTGGTGCAATCGTACCATTCATCTGTTGCTGTATGTTCTGGAAGGCTGTCTTCTGTTCCTGGTTTAAGTTGCTCATATTTTGACTGATAACTCTCTCAAACGCTTGTCTATCTTGACTTGTTACTTCTGATGGATTAGATAACACCCTTTCCATCACTTGTCTGTCGTTTGTGCTTAATTGATTATCATTTGATAGAACATTTTCTATTGCTGTTCTATCTGATGCAGTTACACCATTATTTCCTGTCTGTAACAACCTTTCTATAGCTAATCTATCTTCTGCTTTTAGATTACTGTTACCATTAGATAGAACACGTTCTATAGCTAACCTATCTTCTGCTGATACATTAGAAGGATCACGTATTAATCTTTCAAGTGCTGTTTTATCTTCTGAATTTATATTATTTCCAGATTCAGTGAGATATCGCTGTACTGCTGTTTGGTCTTCTAGTTGTCCTGCATTAGATGTATGTGTTAAAACATTTCTTAGGATGTCTCTGTCATTTTCACTTAATGATCCCGAATTAGATAATCTTTCAACTACATTTCTTTCTTCATCTGATAACCCTGAATCTCCACGTATTACTTTTTCTAATACATTTCTTTCTCCTGTTGTTAATAAGCCTGAATTGTTATCGACAACTTCACTTACAGCTTTTTGCATAGCTGAAGGTATAGCTTGTGATGTAGAAGTAGAATCTGCATAAGCTTGGGCATTTGCCTTACCTTCTGCAAACGATTCAGTAAGTCCATTATCTGAAATGCCTGACTTAACAGCTTCTGCTGTACCTGTAATGCCATCTTTCATTTTTCTCATTGCTTCATTCGATTTATTAGATACATATCCACCTACACCTGCTGAAGATAATTCGCCAGCTTCACGTGTCATACCTTTGATTGCATCTGCTGTTTTACCACCAAATCGCTCAGCTAGTCCCTTATGATTTGGATCTGCTTGTTTTTCACGTAGATTATTCACTCCATCTTTTGCTGAAGATACACCTTTACCTAACATCTTACCAGCACCAATCATGGCTCCACCAGCTGCTAAACTTCCCATCAGCGCTTTATATCCATCTTGAACACCAACGTCTATTCCTAGTAGCCTTTTGGCTGTTTCTGGACCATCTATAACAAATTTTCCTAGTGCGATCATGGCAACTGATATAATCCAAGGATTCCATCCTAAAGTCGTTATATACTGCATCGCAAGTAGATATAATTTCATAACAAACGCTAGAATTCCGATAGCTGCATAATTCATAACAAAGTCGTTCATAAATGTTTTCATCTTTTGACCTGTTGTAATATCTGTAGCTGCTATCCATGGTGCAATTAATTTTTGGAATGCAATCTCCATCATAAGTAACATCGTCTTGAACATCGCGAATATTAACACGAATCCTAACACTCCAAACTGAATGAACATCGTAAAGAAGTTGGCATTATATCGGTAATACCATTTATTCAGGAATCCCACCTGTCCGATAAATTTAAATTCTGCTGGTTCAATTTTTTCAAAAGATATATTACCATCTTCCGAATCAATTAATTTATGACCAAATACTTTTTTTTCTTTACTATCTAAATTATAATCTCTGTCTCCGGCCTCTTTTATTCCATCTTTATTTGAAGGATTTACTAATCCCGAAAAGTCTTTATATTTAATATTGGAGCTCGAAATATCATTATTGATATATGTCTTTTTATCCAGCTCCCAATCCATTTCACGACTTAGATACAGCAGGTCTACTGTGTTCATCGCAACAATCTGTGTCGCAAAGGTCTCTGATTTTAAGGTTTCACCACTCCCTGCATCCTTTCCAGCCTGTACAAGTTCTGTTGAGATATTGTTTAACTCCGTTGTCAGATAAGGTATCCCTAATATCAGACCAAAAGCAAGAAGCACATTCATGAATACATCTCCCTTCTTGATGCCACGACCAGACATAATAAGATAACCTATCCATATTAGAGACATTGTAAATAATGCTATCGCAATTGGCATCACAACATCATTCACTCCATTCATGGCCTCACTTTCAAAGAAACCATTGAAGGTCAACATTTTATCTAATCCTTTTTCTAGTATTGCTATAGTCGCATGACAAAATAGCACCATCCCCCATAATACTTTGAATAAAATCATCCATACCCAGTCCTGCTGTACGAATAATTCTTTATAGGTTTCTAATATTTCTTCATAGCCCACTCTTTCACCCTACTTTCCATTATTCATTAATCGTCCTTTCGCTATAGCTTTCTCCAATTTTTCAAGCTCAGAATATGCCTCATTCTTCTTTAATTCATTAAATGTAGCTTCAAACGATTTTTTATCCATTTCTATCAATTCTTTAAATACAGTGTTTGGTAATATTTTTTCGAGTTGTTCTGTTACTATATTCACTAAATTTTCATTAAAGTATTTATCTGAAATAAATTTAGACGGTTCTGCTGTTTCTATCGTTGAATGTTGACTTAAAGGATCTCTTACTTCCGTCCTACCATCTTTGATTTCTCTTAACTTTTGAGTAATTCGTCTTGCAGGTGTTTCAATTTCTTCTGCACTCCATCCTTTATTCTGTAAGATACGCTGAATCGTACTTGAAATAACATCTTCCGATTGTACTTCAAGTAATGCGTGGTAGAGTTCATAATCATTAGTGATTTCCTTACAAATTCGCATCAGTTCTTCTTTATTTTCTTTATCGAAGTATTCAAGACTTGCGATATATCCTTTTGATATCACTGTGACTTGTTCAGGTCGTTCCTTCCAGTTAATTCTATAGTCGGATAGCTTTAACTTTCTATGAAGCGAAGGTATATCAAAGTCTGCAAATTGATTTGCTGGCTCAAAATCATTTGCTAGATAACGGAATCTGAATGGTGTCTGTGTTTCATTGTGATTATAAATAGGTTCTGGTCGCATCGCTTTCTTCTTATTATCCAGTGATTTCAAGAACCTTAATATTACCTGTTCTCCTTGAACAAATTTCGGCAGTAAATCTGCTTCGATAATCGGAACCTGCTCTATACTATCTGTTTCACTGATTTCAGTATTAAACATTGATCCATTTCTATTTCTAGTCGTGGATGTCACTGTCTTCATGCCACACTTAGCAGCTATTTCATCGTTTGTTTCCTTATTTGTTGATTTAATGTAGATATGAACCTGGCAGTTATCTTTTATTGTGTCAGCATCCTCTTTACCATATTTCGCAGGTAGCTGAGTATAGCCTTGAACATAAAGTTCAAATAGTATATTTCGCCCTAAACAAACGGTCATAATATTTGCCATATCATGAATTGGTGGGAAATTACCGAATTCATCTAATCTGAATTTAACTCTCTGATGACATTTACCTCCACTTTCTGAAGCTCTTCTCGCAAGCATTGTATACAGTTGAGATATAAAGATACTCGCTACAACATGAATCGAGCTGTCATAGTCAGGTACAACCATAAATACTGCGATTGGTTTTTCGCTATAGAAACATGTCGTTTCTAGTATTCCTGTATTTTCTTTCACTGATTTCAAGTATGCAGTTTTTGGATAAATTCTGTCACCTGTATATTCATCAATTTCAACCTTTACAAATCCAGGTGCTTCACGATAAAAGATATATTCAAATACATCTCCTAAGATTTCTATTCTAATAATCTCTCCTGATTTCATGGTACGTTTAAAGTTATTTTCCATATATCCAAGTGAATCTACTTTAAAGTTTGCTCTTAATTCATCTTTTTCTCTGTAACCGTAGATCACTACGCCACGTTCATACATGTATTTCAAATCAAATTTAACTCTCAGTCGTTTATTAAACCCAACTCTTGTAAAGTCAACAGAGTTTGCCGAACCCATTTTAGAAAGTTTTTCTGATGTAAATATCTGTAGTGTCGTAGATGCTACTGTCAGAATACTTGATCTTGTATTTCCTCCTGCAAAGGCACTTGTCGCATATTGTTTCTTCGCAATGGAGCCATCAGGTAGTGACATAATATATTCATCTAATCTGTTTATAGATTCACCATCTTCATTCAGATAGTTCTCTGTTTCTGGCCCTAAAGTATTTAATAAATCAACAACATTACGCATCGTAATACGTTCAGGTTTTCCTTCTTCTAATGCTCTGTGAATAACAGTAAAGATTAAAGCATTAACTAATGATGCAGCTGCATTGTCCCAGAATGGATCTGAACCTTTCCCTGGAAAGAGTGTCTTTGTCAAAGATACGCAATACTGTTCTGCCTGTGCAAAGTCTCCTTTGATATATTCCTGTTTGATAATCTCTAGCATGTTATAGCTCATTCCATCATCTGCGTTAACAAGGTTTAATACTTCTACGTCATACCCTCGCTTTCTTAATGTTTCATAGCTCCCTGCATATAGTTCACCTTTTGGATCTGCAAATACTAAAGATGGTTTATTCTTTGCTCTCGTATCAATATCTGTCGCTGGAAAAACCAATGATTCACCTTTACCAGATCGTGATGTACCGATAACAGCAACATTAATTGTATCTGTATCAATTAAGAACTTGCCGTTATAAAAGAATTTATTAAAGCCACGCATCTTTAATAATGCTGGCAGATCATTAATATGCGTCATGGGTACACCAGGATCACCATCATATTCCAATGTTTGCTGAGGTACTGATTTATATTGCCTTTTTAATTCCCTAACTGTCGCAAATCTTGAAGTGCCTTTCTGACCATAATTCATTTTTCGATATTTCTTATAAAAACCAAATATTTTATTCTGAAAGAGATAGGAAAAGATAATAAATAAAATAGCCCAATACAACAGATGTTGTGTTTGGCTTGTTATCAATAACTTAAACTTTTCTAAAGAATTGACGTGATCTGTAAAAAATTGAGTGTTGTAACTGATAATCATGTCGATTTTCTGCCAGATATCTACATCCTTATTTTTAGGTATTAATCTGACAAAGTTTTCTTTAATACCTGAAAAATAATTAACGATTAGATTAGATATTACTGCTGTAACAAAAAAGACTGTGATTGAAAATGTATACATAATCTTTCTGTCAGCAACTAGCTCCTTAATTTTAAAGGGTTTTCTTTCAGATTTTATAATCTGCTTTTCTATTGGTTTCTGTTTATTTGTTGCAATTAATATATTATCTAACATCTTGTCACCTAGTTTCTTATAATACTTAGAAAGGTAAATCTTCATCTAGTTCTTTATCACTGATATCACTATAAGTAAAATTGTGTTGATATACTTCATAGTCAAGTTCATCTTCTTCATTAACATTTACATTATTTTCTTCTGATTTTTTACTTTCTTCTTTTGCTTCTCTTTTTTTCTGTCTTTCCATCTTTAGATACAGCATACGTTCTTCTGCATCTTCTGATTTTTCCTGTGGTACAATGCTCGTTGCAATAAAATATGGGTGTGGATACGATGGATTGCTATTATCTCTTGATTTAAAACTGTCAATCGAATACTCAATCAATATCTTCTGTCCTTCAACTAAATATTTAGAAGCATATTCTGCAACATGACCATATAGGTGGAATGGTAAAGTTGTGTAGTATGACCTGTATTCTACTTCTTTTGTTTCCTTATTTACAAACCTTCGTTTATCCATAACATTTAAGTAAATTTTTGCTGTAGACACACCTTTATCATTTTCTTTTAATTTTATGGAATTCAAGATAAATCCTAATATATGCTTGCCTCTTAACATATTAACCATTTAAAACCCTCCTTTATCTAAAGCTCTATTTATTTCTTCTAAATATTTTTCAACTACCTGCATATCTTCGATATTATCCATAACTTCAATAAACAAAGATTTTAATGGGTTATGCGATGGCTTTTGGTTAAAATATTTAAATAGGTTGAAAGTTTCTTCATTTTTGGTTGTTAATGATTTAATACTACTGATGAATGCTTCATAGCTTTTCTTTTGGATAAGTGAATCATATGTGATGATTGTTATAAGTGATAGGAGTTCAGCATCATAATCTCCCGTAGCTTTTCTGATAAATGCTTTTGAAAAAGATTTTACTTGTTCTTTATATTCATCTGTATTAATTTCCTCTTTAGATACTGAATCATATAGCTCGTGAAGTGATTGATCTAAAGAAGTTTTTAAATCCTGCTGTTCTAATGTATCTTCATTATCCTTATCAGGCTCACTTACTTCATCTATATCATTTACTAAGTTAGTTTCGGTTTTAGGTGCATCTACCTCTTGTTCTATTTCATCTTCTACATTTACATTAGATTCATCATTAATAGATTGATTTGTAACTACCTTATTTTCAGGTGATTTTTGAATATTTTGGTCTAACCTTATACCTTCACTTTTAAAAATATTATTGATATCTGTCTTAATTTCAATAATTGGTATTCTATTGTATAAATTGAATTCAATTTCACAATTTCCTTCATCATTTCGTACAATTGAAACATCAATCACAACATTTAATGTATAATCACATAATTTAATGAGTGATTTCAATTTATCTAATCTGTCTTTATCGTCAACCGATTTTTTCCACTCAAATGTATAATCTCTGTTAGTCTCACCAACTGATCCAACTAGTAACAATATTGATTCTTCATTCTCTAAACTTGTAACACTTTGTATCTCTTTAACATTTACTGGTATCTGAATAATCGTCATGATAGGTTCTCCTTTTACTATAATTATGATTCAATCTCTTTTTTTATTTTTTCATCTTTAATATCTTTAAGAATTGCTTTTGTACTTTCTTTATCTTCCTTATCAATAAATAGTTTTGCCATTTTCTCTAAGTCATCCTGGCTGATTTCTGATTTCTCTTCATAACTCATGGTCTGATATGTCTTGATAAGATCTTCAGTATTTCCGTTAGCCAGATAAACTCTTATTAAATATTCTTTATCATTTGTCTGTTTTGCTAATTCAACTGCATCAATAAAATCTTTTTCAGCTAAGGCTTTATCTTTTAGCTCATCTTTTTTATTAGGTTTAACTTTATATGCTTCTATAAAATCATGGTTATTTACAAGCATTTTATATTCTTTGTCATCAGAATCTTTAATAACTTTTTCTTGGTTATTTTTATTGTTTTTATCTCTGTCAAAATACCCATTATTTTCAGCTACAACATAACCTGTGCCCCCAATTAATGAAACAATAAGTGCACTTGTCAATAATTTGCCTAATTTATTATCTGTCTGCTTTGATGCAGGTTCTACTACATTAAATGCCTCTTCCTTCTCTTTGTTTGGTATAATCTGAGTAAGATAATTAGATTTAATTAATTTATTCATCTGTTCGTCTTCTTTTTTGTAAAGTTCCATCTCAGTCTGACGTAGTTCAAGTTCTTGTTGCTTTAATCTGTTCGCATCTTCTTCAGCCGCAATCTTCCTTAAATGATTTTCTTCTTGTTTTAGCTGTAGTTCATGTTTTCGAGCGAGTGCCTCCTGCTTAGCTATTTCAAGATCATTTGCAGATTTAATTGATTCATCTTTTATGGCATTTGCTTTTGAAATTTCTGCTTCAGCTTGTTTCATATCTAAATTAATACGTTCTTCTTCAAGTTTTAATACCTTTCTTTCATTGTCATTCTTTTCTTTTTGAAGTTTCAATTCATCACTCTTATTCTTATTTTGAATGATTTCTACACGTAGTAATGAAAGATTTTTAAATGTTTCAGAATCATATTTAATTAAGTTATAGTTTAATTCTTTTTCTAATGACGCTTTAAGCTTTAAGATTTCATTCTCTAATAACTTTATCTGTTGTTCTTTAAATACATCTACTTTTTCGTTAAGTTCGTTATCCAGGTCTTTCTTGCCACGCTCTTTTAACTTTTCGTTATCATCGTTTAGTTCTTTACGTTTTTCAGCTAAGCGTAGCTCTCTTTTTTCTTTCAGCATTTCTTTCTTAGTCTGATGTTGTTTTTTAAAGTCATCCATATCTTTTTGTAATATTAGATTATCTTCTTCTTCGAGCTTTTTATTTAGGCTGTCAATAACGTCTTTATTTAGGGGGGCTTGTTCATTAATCAGATTATCAATGTATTCTTTGTAATCTGGTTTATTTTCTTTATAGTATTCCTCTATTTTGTCCTGGATATCTTTTAAGCCATTATAGTAACTCTCTTTTAATGAATTTATTAAAGCATTGGATTGATTTTTCAAATACTTCTGTTTTTCTTCTTCTCTTTTATTTAAGAATATAATTTCTTCTCTTTCAATTTCACTCATATTTTGTAGATCAGGCTTCTCAATATGAAGCTGTGGCACGTCTATATTAAATTTTTCATCAGATACCTCATTTTTTAATACATCTTGAAACTTATCTGGTATCTCATTAATATTTGATTCAATGATTTTTTCTTCATCTACTGGCTTTGAAGTATATATTTCAATCGTATTGTCTGAATTTATCTCATTCTCAGTTTCATTTACAGAAGCATTCAAATGAGTAAGTTTATTATCATAGCTTTCTTTTTCTAAATCTTTTGTTTCGTATAATTTATCATCATTCACTGCATTTCCAATAATTTCTGCATCTTTTTGCTTTAGCTGAGAATCAGATAAATTTACAATTTCATCTTCTTTATGTAACTCATCAGATTTAGCAGAAGCAATCATGTCAGCTTTTAATTCTTCTAGCTGATCCTGTTCTTCTTCATTAAATTCTATATTCTTTTCAGTTTGTTTCTTTTTAAATGGGCTTACCTTGCTGAATATACTAACTTTTTTTAGCTTTCCATTTTTTACACTTTCATTAGTAGCTACATCATAATCCTCTGATTCCTGTAGTGCCCCAAAAAATTGCTTTTTATAATCTTCAGACACACCTTTTTCTTCTGCATTTCTATCTTTTAAGGCTTCATACTCTATGATTGATTTGATTGATTCTGGAGTATTTTTAGTAATTGCATAATTATTTAACATGAAATGTACAATGTTAGGTGCATCATAATCAACTATCTCTATATCAAATGTGTATACTTTATTATTCTTATCAGCAGATTCTTTTAATAGCTTCAGTTTTTCATTAAATTCACTGAAATAATAAGTCTTCTTTGAAGTCAGATTAATAACCTTATTTATATCTTTATCCTTTGGTAAATTTGAAACTTTTACTTTAAATATTTTTAAATTCGACATATTGTATTCTCCTTTTGAAAAGTAATAAAAGAGAGGAAATCCTCTCTTTTCATTAGAATGTTACATTAGTTGTGATCCAGTCTATAATTGATGTAGCAGCTACGATTAAAACGACACCAATCGCAGTGTTTAACAGATATTGCTTTCCTTGTTGACTACCGTTAGCACCACCCCAGATAAACTGGTAACCTGCCATTGCAACACCAATTGCCCCTAATGCAATACCGATTAATTTCAATGCATTTGATAGCTTTTTTAATCCTCCGATAATATTTTGTACAGCATCGTTATACATAAATAAATGACTAAAATCGAAGTCTCCTAACACTGTTAATAATGTTAGTAAATTCAAATCTAATATTGTATTCATCTTATTACTCCTTTAATTGTTTTTTGTTTGATCATCTTTTTGTTCTAGTACATCTGTTTTTTCCATAGTATATTTATTGCTTTTTTTGTCCGTCGCGATTTTCAATACGAGCTCTAAAGCTTTCTGTGATTGATAATCTTTTTCAATTTCTTTAAAAACTTTACCTTTGTTCAAGAAATCGAGCTGTAATTCATTTGTACAGTCTTGTTTAAACTGATTAAAGTCTAAACCTGCATTTTCTACAATTGTTTTAACCTCTTGTGTACTTAAGTTCAATGTCTTATCTCCTTTCTATAAATTTATATAAAAAAGACCAGTACAAAAGTACTGATCTTGATTATTTCTTATTATTCTTCGCTAAACTTTTTACGACACACGAAGTATCCTACTGCTCCAAATAAGGAGATTGCTGCACCTGCATATAGTAAAAAGTCTAATGACTTACTACCTGTATGAGGTAAGATACTTTGAGTTTTTGGTTTTTCAATCTTTTCTACCGAAGGCGTTTCAGTTGTCGTTGGGACAACTACTGATTCAGGTCTTTCTGTCGTTGGTGCCTCTGTTGTCGGTTCTTCAGATGTTGGTTCTTCTGTTGTTGGTTCTTCTGTTGTCGGTTCTTCTGCTTTAGGTGTAGTTGTAACATCTACTTTGTTTGATTCAATTTCTTCTTCTACAATTTTACCGTCTTTATCAATTCCAACGATTGTTTTAGCAGTATTCGGGATTACAACCTTTCCATCTTCACTTGTATACTTACTTAAATCAGCATCTTTCTTGATGAATGTATCAATTGCTAATGTTAATTTTTGACCGACATACTTACTGCCATCTTTTGCTTTCCATGTGATGATTTCTTTCTCTTCATCAATCGTTAAGATTCCTTCTGCTGTAATGTCCTTGCCATCCTTATCAAGGACTTTTGCTGTTTTTGCTTCTAATACATCTTCCAGGTCATCAATAAGAGTAACTTCTTTAACATTTTTGTCATCAGTAACTGTTGTTTCTACTGAATAACTATATGATTGACCTACTTCTAACGTATCATCGCTTGCTGACTTTTTAACAACTGTCTTAGATGGATCTTTTAATACAGTAACATCTACTTTATCTGATGGTGTCGTTGTTCCATCTACAATTACATTCGCTGTATTTGGGATAATGATATTTCCATCTTTATCTGCGTATTTAGATAAATTTGCATCTTTCTTAACTTGTGCTACAACTTCAAGTAATAACTTTTGACTAGAATATTTTGCTGGTTCTTTTGCTTTCCATGTGATGATTTCTTTCTCTTCATCAATCGTTAATGTGCCTTCAGCTGTAATATCTTTGCCATCTTTATCTAGGACTTTTGCTGACTTAGCCTCTAATACATCTTCTAGGTCATCCTGAATCTCTAATGATTTGATGTCCTTTTTATCTGTAACCGTGGTACTCACGTGATACTTATAATCTGTTGCTTTCTTAACTTCTGTTGCGTCCACTTCTTTGTCATTCGTATCTAATACTGATTTATCAACCACTGTTTTAGTTGGATCTTTCGGTGCAGGTGGTGGTGTAGGAATGAGTAAACCTAAATCGGCATCCATATTATCCTTATCTAATTTGATTGTTTGACTTAATTTTGATTTATCTACTGGTGTATATTCTTTTGGTGGTGTGAAATCTACTGTATAATCACCTGCTGGTAAACCTTTAACAACATATTTACCATCTTTGTCAGTCGTAGTCGTGGCTACAACTTTACCATCTTTGTCTTTAACTTCTACCTTTGCGCCCGGGATACCTTTTTCAGTAGTATCTTGTTTTCCATCTTTATTAATGTCATTCCATACTGAATCACCCAATGTGTATTTAAGTACAGGTTTGACGACAACAGGATTAGATGACTTAACACCTTCTTTAGTTGTTAATTTTGCAACGTTTGGAATTTCAATTTTTCCTTCTTTTGTGTAAGGCGTTAAATCTGCTTTTGTTTTTAATACTGCTGTCACTTGCATTTTTAACTTTTGGCCAGCAAATTCAGAAGGTGTTTTTGCAGTCCATGTAATTAATTCTTTTGCATCATCAACATTAACAGTTCCTTTAGATGTAATATCTGTTCCTTTTTCATCTAAAACCTTAATGGCTTTTGCATCAAGTACATCTTCTAGGTCGTCAGTTAGGACTAACCTATTATTTAATTTACTATCTGTGATTGTGTAATCGACAAAATAGTTAAATGCAGTTCCTTCCTCGACTGTAGGCACTCCACCATTCACTGGTATTTTCGCATCTACCATCTTTTTAACAGTGCTTGCTGTAGGGATATGTGTTTTAGATACAGTATGATTCGTTGGATACTCGGCTTTGTTGATAATTGATTTTGCGACATTATCAACTACATCTCCTTCTTTTAATCCATCAATAGGTTTCGCTTTAAATTCTATTGTATAGTTCTTACCATCCATATTCATCGTGTTTAGAAATTCTGCATCACCATTGAACATCAATGTATGCGTATCTTTTGAATATGTGAATGATGTCGGTGATACACTTACAGCTTTACCAGTGCTATCTAGTAATCGTGCTGAACCTTCAACATAAGTAGTGTTTTTAGGTAGATTATCTACAATCGCAAACTGACTATAACGTTGTAATGCGTCCACACCCAATGTTTGTGTTGGCTGGTTTACTTTGAACGTTAATACCTCACCTGTTTCAAACGTATTCATTGTTTTATTTACCTCATCTGAATCAGTTACAGTTTTATACGGCTTCTTAGGGGCTACGTCAAATAGTGTGGATGAACTAATAGAATTCCATGCACCATAGCGATTTGTCGTACCAACTGCGAAATCTAGTGAATCTCCTTTAACCTGGAATGATACAGTATTTCGTTTAAATGTTTCTCCACCTAACTTATCCGTAAATTCACCAACAGTACCACCATATACTTTCTTTCCATCAACAGTCATAGATTTAACATTGGTATCTGCCGTTAAGTAAGTATCTGATGAAGGATCTTGATTCTTATATCCAACGTATTCACTTGATTCGTTTTTATACAGGCTTGTAACATTAGGATTACCCTCATAATAGTTCAATGAGTTAAATGTGAAATATGCATCATTGTTGAATACAACTTTTGACCCATCTTTTTTAATGAATTCGACATTAACGTCGAAATCTCTAGCATTCAAATAATAATATCCGGAGAACATATTATCTGAAATCATAAATCCCACGTCTTTCATTTCTCCTGCAGATGGATTAGTTTCACCCTTAATATTGGAGAATGTCATCTTCACATCAACAGGCTCACCTTTATATGTTGCCTGTTGTTTATAGAGGACTGTAATGACGGCTTTTTCTGAGGTTGCTTGGTCTAGTCTAATGCTTGTTCCGCCAAACCCATCTTGGAATCGACGGAAAGTATGAGAGTCAAAGTTCTCATTCTTTTCCATATAGTAGTCCGCCGTCTGATATTCGTTATTTGTCGGTTTAGTCACTGATTTTGGCGTTACGCCTGTAACTGTGACTATCGGTTTAATCTCTTTACCAGCATCAGGAATAATTAAAAAGTTATTTTCTACAGCGCGTAATTCTCCATCTTTCACAGTTACTTCAGCTGCATCTACTTGATATGATACTAATAATGGTGCGGCGATAACGCCTGATGCTAGAAGTATCTTTAATGTCTTGTTTTTCTTGCTTATTAATTTTTTGTTCATTTCTATATTCTCCTTTAATTTAAATAATAAAAAGCCATCAAGTAATTTTCGTTACCTGATGGCTATGTCCCTTAAAACAGTTATTCAGTTGGTGCTCTCGGGGAATTCATATTAGCGACTCCTTTCTTATTTATAAATAGAACCCCAATTACAGTTACATTTGTAATTGGGGTTTTATTTTTAATATATCTAATTTTTTATTTTAAAGTTTTTTTCTATAAACATTGATGAATTCTGTTTTTCAGAAAGATATTCTTTAAAGAAATCTTTTTCTATTCCTGTATATTCACTCAGAAAGTCAATTTCAACATGCATTTCTTCTAATACTTTTTCAATATTAATAACATTATTATTAAATAAGAGTTTAAAAATACTCTTAATTTTCATTGGACGATCAATTATCAGTTTATCATCTAAAGGTTCTCTCTTTTTATAACCTTTTTTGTTTATGGACATCCAAAAGTATCTATATTGTTGCTGGCTAATTAAATTAAGTTTATATGCTCTTACAGCAATCATTTGATATGATACAAACCATTTCTCTTTTATCATGATGTATGAATCCGGGTTAGATTTTTTATTTATCTGATCAAAATCTTTTTTAAATTCATCTTCTGGTAACAAGAACATAGAAGCGAATATATTCGCTTCCTCTTCTATTACTCTGTATTCTTTAGTGTCTAATAATTCAAATTCAACATTCTGATGTAATAATAAATGACCCAGTTCATGTGATAAATCAAATGATCTACGCACAGCTATGTTTTTATCATTTCCTAAGATGATAAATGCATGTTTTTTATCTTCTGTCCAAAAACTATATGCATCGGCATCTTCATCTATCTGTTTTTCATAAATAATGATCCCTGATTTTTCTAAATTAAATAATAAGTCTTTACTGCTGTATTCATTTGGCATCAAATAATTTCTTGCAACCTTTGCTACTTCAGCTATGGTGTCATTTCTTGAACCACTTTTTTCTATAATATTCTGTACCTCTGAAGATAATTTTATAAAAAGTGAATCTGGTACTTTAAGAAATCCATAAAGTAAATTCGTCAAATTATTAAGAAAAACTGCTTGCATATGCTGTTTATAAATTATTTTATTATTAATATTATGATTTAATGACCTGAATGCAATATGACTCCTTTTAACATTTAAATCATCGTCAAATATCTTATGGATATCATTTAAGAAAAAATTGGTTTTCACATTAAATATTTGTGATAAATCATAAATATTCTTTATATCCGGCATTAAATTTTTTACTTCATACTGCCATATTGCTTGTTCTGTTACATTTATTTTACCTGCTAATTCTTTTCTACTGTATCCTCTCAACATCCTAATAGTATTGAGATTTTTTCCTATAAACATATTAAAACCTCTTTCATTTAGAGGCTGTCATCATTTATTTTTCGCCTCTACTTCAATATCTAAGCTTATACCATATTCTGTAGCATCCAATTCATAATAACTCTCATCTTTACTAAGGACCTTTATGTGTTCTTCAGTAATCATACTTGGAGAAGCACTTTCAATTTCTCTCAATAACTCGGTCAAATCATCCACTAAAACAGCTTCATCTTTATCAGGAATTGGCAACCATACTTTTATAGCATTCATTCTCATCGTTACTGAATCAATACTATATGTCACAATATATGCTAAACTATTGTCTTTTCTTTCGACAGGAGCATCTATAAACTCTTCATCTTTTAAATTTAATACTAATTGATTACTATCATTATTGACGATGTATAAATCACTTACTGAAGAAGGATTGTCTGATATATAATCTTTTAAATATTGTCTCACTCTATCATTAGTTTTATCGTTTATATCCTTACCTTTAGATACATTTTGTGGATCAAAATATTTTTCATTTTTTACAATAAAACGTTTATCAGAATCCTCTTCCGACGAATTAAATTCTAGATACTTCCAAGAAGGACCTGCGGACTTTTTTTCAAAAATCATTAATTTATTTAATGTTTCTGCAACGGCAGTATCGATATGATTACCTTTCATATATGAGTATGCATCCGAAATAATCATTTCATCCTCTTTTTTTACTCTTTCTAGTATATAGTCTGAGTACCCTTGATTAATTCCTTTTACAATCGCCTTATTTAAATCGTCACTAAATCCTACCATCCAATCACCTCATTTTATGTTTATAAATAATTATACTTTAAATATAAATGATTTTAAACATAAAAAATTAAAGTAAGATTTAAATTTCCCAATAAGCATTTCATTTTATATGTTATATTTATTGTATTGAAAAAGAACTGAGAATAAAATATTTAATTGGTGGTGATTACATGTCTAAATTCTATAATTCAATTAAAAGTCTTTATATTGATATGCGTACTAATAATGTATTTTTTCAAACATTTAGTATCAAGTTTAATAATGTTAATGCAGACTGTATTTTCTCTATACAAGATGAACCTTTTGAACTTATATTCATTAGAAAATCTGATGCACAAGTTATGAAGATAGATATAAAGAAAGGGTTTACACTAGATATTCAAAATAAATTTAGTGAATTTTATAAATTCTTTAATATCAGATATGGCAAGGGTAATTTTAGTCTTATAAGTTTCTTAGACTACTTATCAAGCAAGATACCAAAAAATGTAGACATTCTATCTAATGACGAAAGACGACTTATATATAATAGTATCGAGATAGAAGATAGTAAAAAAATATATTATCTTAGCCTTACTAATTGGGATAAAGTAAATTTAGGTAAAGTAAAAAAAGGTGGTACAAGATCAGCAAAGAATTTAGCAAAGACACAACTGCTCTTTCCTCATATTTATGAAGCTGTTAAGGATAAAGATATTTCTATAAATTATTCATCTAAACCTACGGGTAAGAAGTTTGAACTGAAAGATTTAGATTAAATATCTTACCTTCGATATTAAATTGATTACTTAATTTTTCGAATTGAATATAATGAGGATCTTTTTCTTTCTTTAATGTGTCTGAAAATTGTTGCCAATAGTTTTTTTCATTTTTAATTAAATCTTTAAGTCTATCTTCAGATATTGCCCACAATAATATATTAGAGGTATAATATTCAACCTCTTTTATAATTACACCTGTTTCTTTACCCTTTGACAAATCATGACTAATAATGTCAGTAACCAATGTAGAATCAATTGTTGCTTCTATTCCTTTGTTTATAAAGTAATAATATATTCGTATATAACAATGCCCTTCCTCTATCGTTTCTTTAATCACTTTGAACACCACTTTTCATTCATTTTTAATCTATAAAGATAATATGGAATCATATCCTCACTTAGAAATAGTCACTAAACACAAACAACTTAAACTATATATCTTAGCAAATGTTACAACTTATCAAAATAAATATTTAAACTTTAGATTTAAAAATAATATGCATAATCTACACTTTATCAATATCAATTGATATCTTTGAAAAATCACTTAAAGCGTCAATAAGATTTTTTATTGATTGTTTATTGGATAGTGCCAGCATATGTGCTTTTGTTATATCAATAATACAAATGCCATTTTCAATTTTATCTCTATAATATTTCTCTATATATTCGTTTACTTCAGCTAAAGAATTAGTATGCAACCATATAATCTTATTATCAAATAATAGTAAATATTCTTTAATTATTTCAACATGTTCCCTACCACATGATGTGTAGCTATCACTTTCATGTACAAATACCGGTATCCCCAATGTTATACTCCTTTCTACAATAAAGCACTTAGATTGAATACTTAATCTAAGTGCTTTTATTCAAATATTGGTACCATACTTATAAGCTTATGACTAAGTTCACGATGATTAACCTTGTATATCTGTTCTTCATAATTAAAAAATTCTAAATCATTAT
Organism: Macrococcus sp. 19Msa1099; assembly: GCA_019357535.2. NCBI lineage: Bacteria > Bacillati > Bacillota > Bacilli > Caryophanales > Staphylococcaceae > Macrococcus > Macrococcus psychrotolerans. The sequence continues at coordinate 5,362 of CP079957.1, read as the reverse complement.
GATTAATTGGTATTAGAATCATATCTTCATCATCATATATGTTTACACTTGTTGTTAGTTTATCTTGATAAACATGACCCAAAATTGTATTTTTAACATTCGATTGATATGAATCACTTGCTGTTGCTACTTCTAAAATAGGTTTACTGGAAATAATATTTTGTATATATTCTCTTTTATATCTAAGTACATAAATAAAATAATTAATTTCTAATCCATTTGATACTAATTCATCATACTGTTCATATCTACCTTTAAGTTTCCAGCACTCTGTTATTTTATATCGAGCTATTTCATATTTTTCTTTTAATTCTTTATTATAATCATCAACATTATTCTTTCTATCATCATCCTTTTTAGAAACAAAAATATTATCATATAATGAAGATTTGCTTCTTTCTATAACATTAAATTCTTTGCAGTTAATTCTATTAATAAAGTCATCAAATGGTGAAAAATCTTTGTCATCTGGTACAAATGATATACCCTCTTTTACTTTACGATTAATTAATGTTCCAGCACATAAATATCTTTTATTAGGATAAGGCGTAATAATCTTAAACTTATTTGCTTTTAAATACTCTTTTTGTGTTTTTAAAGAAGTAACTTTAATTTCAAAATCACTAGATCTTGATTTTATATTCAAATCAAATGTTAAATGGTTGATATATAAACGAGGACAAAGTGTAATAACTTTATTAATATCTTCATTGTCTGATATATTTAGTTGTTTCATTCTACGTTCTAAAGATGGATCAAAATAAAATGTAGTATTTTTATCAATGAACTTCGCTTTATTGATATTCATTTACTGCACCTCCCATTTCTATTATTTATATTTTCTTCTTATTTTTAAATCCACTTTTATTCCATAAATAATTCGCATAGTCGCTGCGCTGATACGTATGTCTCTTATACATCTGATCTACAACGATATGTATATCTTTTCTACTTCTACTACAGACCATCACAATTTCAAAACGATTCCAGGTAGTCATACTAACAGCCATTTTTTCAGTAAACATCTTGTTTGACCGTATACTCTGGAATCGTTCTTGCAAATCAATATTTGCAACTCCATTTAGCTTCATACCATATATTCACCTCCTAATAAAAAAAGAGATTTAAAATCATTAATTGATTTTAAATCCCTCTTTTACTGCTTTATCTATAATATTCATTGTTCTTTCTAATTCATATCGACATGTTAAAAGTTTTTCCTGAAGACGATAATTTTTATACAGCAAATAGAACATGATTAATATAAGCACTATAATGATTATCATGCATAACTCAACCTGTAATCATTATTACTTTGAGCATTTAGTATTTTGTCATTTAACATGTCATAAACAATAATTTTATTAGTAAAAAGATTAAACAATAACTCTGAATCAGGTATCTTCGTTAATCCTCTAATAAAACGATACGTATTATCTGTCGCCTTACACTTTGTCCCACAACTCAAATCAATATCATAATCGGTACATATGATATCTCTATCTTTTTGTCTCAAGAAACCACCATTATTTACATGATCAACCATATAAACCTTGATATGCTCCTTTATTTCTTCATTGATACCAGGTATTTCATTCTCTAAAACAGCTATATCATTTAATACAACAATATAACTTGTTGTCACTGAAAAAGTTAATGGCAACTCACTATAATACACTTTATTAAAGTACTTAAATTTGTTCTTTATTTCTTTTAAAATATCCTCTGAAATATCATTATTTTGCAACTACATCATCTCCATACTTTATTTTATTTATATTTTTCTAGCAGATTGATTTGTGAACACTTATAAGTCTCATTATGATAAAAAATTATTTTACTTTGTTAGGTCTGTTCTATAGAATTTATGGCTTTGAATTCTAAACCTTACATATCAACATCGCTACTTTCGATTATCGCAATGACGAGATTTGCTCCCTTTTCAGATCCTGGCAAACTAATATGAGGATGAACGCTTTTTAGATAAACGATAACTGTTACCCTAATGAGTAACTCAATTTATAGACCTTCTTCTACACTAGCATTTTCGCTTTTATGTGGCTGTTTCCAGCTCATCATCCTTAGAAGTTAAAGAATGAACACAGAGTCATGTTATTTAGTTGTCAAAGTACTATATTGTGTCTACATCACTTTAAATGTATTCACAAATCAATCTGCTAGAATTGATTCTTAAGAATTTTTCAATCTATCTTTTCTTACATAGTTCACTTTTCTAATATGTCTGTCACGATTCGGTCTCTTATAAATAATCTGACCTTGTAAATTTCTTACTGTCTTGATCTGACTGAGTAACTCAGCTAGTGGTAACATTCTTACAGTATTATTTAAAAAGTTGTTGTTATCTCTATGTCTTCTAATCACAATCCCATTTCCAACGTTTACATAATCCTCATTACTAAAAGTTCTGAACATATAACCGTTTTCTTCTAATTCTGTAATATCGACAATATGATTAAAGTTATACATCAATCTAAATTTTCTGGTATTAATATTTGCTGTTTTCATAAATAACAACTCCTTTATTATTAATCACTTTGGGAATGATTAATTGACTGTACGGGAATAACGTTGCCTGCTTTGACAACTAAAAAAGAGGACCCACCAACAGCTATTTTCAGCTATCAGCAAGTCCTCTATCCTCTAAATTCATCTTTATCATAAACTAATAACACCTCCCCTCTAATTCTTTTTAACAACGTAAAGAAAGAAGTAAGGTTTATAACTCTATAATTGTAGACAGAACGTCATACAACACAGATTTACTGTATTGAATAAAACACAGTTATAGTTTATTATTGAGATACTGTGCATAACAAATATTATAGCCGCAATCTATAGTATTTGTAGCACAGGGTTTAGAGGGGATAAGCCAATAGCTATTTGCAGTAGCTGTTGGTGATCAGGATAGATAAGTGTTGGAGCACTTATCCGTCCGTCCCCTTTTTTAATTGTCAAAAAACAGGTTTTGTTATATTCGATAATAAGTTACATTTATCTTTAAGTCAACATAATACACCAAAGTTTTTCCACAATTAAAAAATTTATATAAAATTAAATTTATATAACAAACTTATTTTTCCTTTAAGTATACATCCAATGAATCGTCATTAGATTTATCAGTTGTAGAAATAGTTATCTTACATTTCTTCTTCTTCATATTTTCTGGATTATACAAACAATCTTTTTTTACATACCGTAATACTGGATTATTATTATTATCTTTATCTAAAGCCCAATAACCTGCTGTTGGCTCATCATTAACATAACCAGCACCTTGCTCTAACTTATCGAAAGTAACATGGTAATAACCATCTTTTGATTTCTCCTTAGAAACCTTGTATTCACCTTCATCAGTTCTACCTAGATTACCATTCTCTTTAACCTGCAATGTACCATCATCTCTGAAAGTTAAGAGATATTCATTATCTCCACCTTGCGTTGCTTCAAAGGTTTTACCCTTCAATGCAGCATCACCTTCCTGATTAGATCCACATGCAGTTAATATTAATGACAATCCTAATAGACCACCAATAACACTCTTTTTCATAGGCATTTCCTCCATCAGTTATAATACTATTATACCAATAAGCTATATATATGAATAGCATAATATATTATTTTATTCTAAAAAGTTTTTTATGGTAACTATGATACTAAAATATACTGGGAATACAACTGTTTTCTTTACATTAACAAGATTAACATAAATGCTCCCAAAACACAAACGTATGTTCGTACAAACAAATGTTCGTATATAGTCGAAAATATATTTATATATATTTCATAATATATAACTACACAAGTCTATATAAAAATATATTTATGTAAGGGACAACGGACAAAATGTATTTTATTCTAATTTTACACCTAAATCGTTGATTTCATCGTGTTTCAACCCATCACTGGCGATTGTAAAATGTCTGATAATCTGTTCTTTTTCTTGCAGGTTTAAATAAGGCATCACTTTTGTTAAATACATACGATATTGAGCCTTCAGGTTCTTATTCTGTTCGATTAATGTCTGAATATAGTTGTATAGGGATGCTTTTGTTGCAAGTACAACCTTACTTCCTTCTTTGCTTATTAATACTGTTTTAGTTAGCTTCAGGACATCATAATACGTTGATCTTGGTATGTTTAACGCACTTATAACCTCTTTAGGACGCATTACAACCTTACCTTTTTCCGCATTCTCATTGATAAAACGAATCATATCCCCTTCCCACTCATACCAATGAGATCTTTCACGCTCTTCTCTTGGCTTTGCATGGTGTCTGAAGAAGTAATTGTTCTTGTCATTGTCTGTAATTTCGCACCAAGTATACAATAATAGGTCAATAAATTGCTTTTTAGCACCTTTATATTGCCCTGAATAAGCGCTGTTTACTTTCTGTACAACAATATTTTCGTCTAATGGTTCTTCAAGATTACTGTTAAATTTCTGCATCATTAACAGAGCCTCCTCTTTTTCAACTTTTCCAGCATAGAGTTGAAGGCTCATAGTAAATATTGCATTGTCACGTCCGATCTGTCCGTTACTCCCCTTAATGTGGGTACAGTTAATAAGCATGTGGAACCATGGTTCATGAATGCTTCGTAGAGATGCGAAATCATAGACCTTTGCTGTATCTTTAGTCAATTTTCTACTCTCGATATTTAATTTTTCAAACTCCATAGAGAACTCAATAAATTGGTCTAATGAATGAATTGAGTTCGGGCTGTATGACAAAATATTTTCTTCTTTTGGGCATCTGAAGAATCCAAAGTGATTACATGCCATGTCAACTTCTTCAAACACCTGTCTGTAGTGTTCTCTGAGGTTCATGCTGATTCTCTTTGCCATCTTTACTGCTTTATTATCATTCTTTTTAATAAAGATTGGGTTTTTAAGATAATACTGTACCTGGTAACCGTTAGGCGTATCTAAAATGATTGTTGGCTGTAAACCTGCTTCCATCCCTCTGAATACGACATCCGTACGTTTTACCTTGTTTTTATCAATCCCATCAATATCAATTACAAATGCATTTATCTGTTTTAAGTTATCTTCTCTATGACCTATTACCTTATCATCACCAATATATTTCGCTGAACGAAATACATTTGGCGTAATATGAGTAAACGTATTATGATTATCTACTAATGCCTCTACTGAGCCGATGATTAAGCCTTTTGCCCCTTTCAGACCAGACTTTGTATTGATACCAATCACTTTTCCAGGTCTGAAGACAGAAACAGGCTCACTGAATGCGAACTTTGACCCTTTAGGACGCTTTACAGATAGTCCCCCGTTCGTCATCTTCTCAAAGATCTCTAGCATATTCAGTTTTTCTCCATACAT